>CANGOX010000050.1 GCA_947455605.1 Chitinophagaceae bacterium | reverse complement strand
TATATATCGGATGTTTATACTGGGGTTACTTCACTGCTGAAAGGCATGCGCATGACTGGGTATTATTTCTTTCATCCGAAAGAGATCATCACTGAGCAATATCCTGATAACCGCGCTACGCTGAAAATGGCGGATAGATTTAAGGGCGAGGTGGTAATGCCGCATGATGAAAACAATGAACACACCTGCACCGGTTGTACTGCCTGTGAGCTGGCGTGTCCGAACGGTACGATCAAGATCATTACCAAGTTTGATATTACCCCCGAAGGCAAAAAGAAAAAAGCGATCGATACATTTATATATCACCTGGAACTTTGTACCATGTGTAATTTATGCATCCAGTCCTGCCCGTCTGATGCGATCAAAATGGCACCCAATTTTGAACATAGTGTGTACGACAGGAGCAAGCTGACCAAGAAATTAAATTTACCCGGATCAAAAGTTAGGGAGGGAATTGAATAATGAGTGCATCAGCCATCATATTTTACGCGATCTCTGCTTTCCTCTTAGGAACCGGGATCTTAGCGGTTACCGCTACCAACATATTCCGTGCAGCCATCTGGCTGTTATTCTCACTTGTAGGTATTGCCGCTTTATATTTCTGGATGCAGGTTGAGTTTGTGGCAGCCGTTCAGATCATTGTGTATGTGGGTGGTATCGTTATCCTCATCATCTTCTCCATATTCTTAACACAGCAATCCGGCAAGGAAATGCCCAAGCCGCCATTACAGCGTACGATCTTTTCTGTTCTTGCTGCAGCATTTGGCCTGGCCCTTACGTATCTGCTGATCTCTGAAAATGGGTTTACCGATGGAAACGGACAACCGTTTAAAGTAGCCGTAAGCGATATTGGTATGCAGATGTTAAGCACAACCGAGCATGGCTATATATTGCCTTTTGAAGTAGTGAGTATGTTATTACTGGCTGCCATGGTAGGTTGTATTGTGATCGCCATGAAATCGAAACAAAATAATCTTCCTTCACCAAAAAATACGGAGGAACTGTCATGACCGGAGTACCGCTAACCCATATTTTATTTGTCAGTACTGCTTTGTTCTTTATAGGTATGTATGGTTTGTTTACAAGACGTAATATGATCACTATGCTGATGTCGATCGAATTGATGCTGAACAGTGTGAACATCAATTTTGTGGCATTCAACAAATACCTGTTCCCTGATAAACTGGACGGGATCTTCTTTACCATCTTTATTATTACGATCGCTGCCGCAGAAGCAGCCGTTGCGATAGCCATCATTATTAATTTATACCGCAGTCATCAATCCATCGATGTGGAAGATGCCACTGAAATGAAATTCTAAGTAATGTCTAACTACGCCTACATATTATGGATACCCCTGCTGCCGCTGGCAACATTCCTGGTGCTGGGGTTGTTTGGCAGAAAATATTTCAAGACCTTTTCCGGTACCATCGGTACAGCATCCTTACTGGCTTCAGCTGTGCTGTCGATCGTAGCGGCATACCAATACTTTTTTGTAGATGGAAAGGTGAACGGCGTGTACGAGAAGATCATTGCCTTTAAATATACCTGGCTGGCTTTTTCACCCAATGTATCTATTGATATGGGCATCATCATTGATCCTATTTCTGTGATGATGCTGGTGGTGGTAACTTTTGTATCCTTGATGGTGCACCTGTTCAGTCTGGGTTATATGAAGGGAGAAGAGCGCTTTGCCACCTATTATGCGTTTCTGTCGCTTTTTACTTTTTCTATGTTGGGACTGGTCCTTTCGAGTAATATCTTCCAGGTATATGTATTCTGGGAGCTGGTAGGTGTTTCTTCTTTCTTACTCATTGGTTATTATTTTGATAAACCATCAGCTGTTGCTGCTTCTAAAAAAGCATTTATTGTAACACGTTTTGCTGATCTCGGATTTTTGATCGGAATTTTATTGCTTGGATTTTATGCAGGCACTTTAGATATCGGTATCCTGATTCAGAAGCTTACGAATGCTGCATCCCCTGAATTTACCGGAATGGCTACTGCCAGTTTCCTGGGCGTATCTGCATTAACCTGGGCATTGACTTTGGTATTCATGGGTGGCGCTGGTAAATCCGCCATGTTCCCTTTGCATATCTGGTTACCGGATGCGATGGAAGGACCTACTCCGGTTTCTGCATTGATCCATGCGGCAACCATGGTGGTTGCAGGTGTTTATTTAGTAGCCAGATTATTCCCTGTTTTCTCAATGGATGCATCTGCCTTAAATGTGGTGATGTACACAGGTGCATTCTCTGCCTTACTTGCAGCGGTGATCGCCTGTACACAAACAGATATCAAAAGAGTATTGGCTTATTCAACCATGTCGCAGATAGGGTATATGATGTTTGCATTGGGCGTTTCTAAATATGGTGGTGAGAATGGGTTGGGTTATATGGCTTCTATGTTCCATTTATTCACACACGCTTTCTTCAAGTCTTTATTATTCCTTGGAGCGGGTGCGGTGATCCATATGGTACACAGCAACGAAATGGGCGATATGGGCGGATTACGAAAACTGATGCCGATCACACATATCGCATTTTTGATCGCCTGTCTGGCTATTGCCGGTATTCCTCCTTTTGCAGGTTTCTTTAGTAAGGAAGAAATTCTTACAGCGGCTTTTCATTCCAATAAAATGATCTACGGTGTGGCTTTGTTTACTTCTGCACTTACCGCTTTTTATATGTTCCGTTTATACTATTCCATTTTCTGGGCTAAAGAAGCGCATGTGCATGATCATCATGGAGAAGGCACACTAACGATGAAATTACCGCTGATCATCCTGGCTATTTGCGCAGTGGGAGCGGGTCTGGTTCCTTTTTCATCGCTCATCACTTCAGATGGGGCGGCTTTGGAAACACATGTTGATATGATCTTTTCTATAGCTCCGGTTACCTTGGCGGTGATTGCCATATTGATCGCCACTGCTTTCTATAAAACACAAAACGATAAACCGGCGAAAGCAGCTGCTGCATTTGGTGGATTGTATCGTGCAGCTCAGCACAAGTTTTATATGGATGAGCTTTACATCTTTATTACCAAGAAGATCATCTTCCCATTGATTGGTCAACCGATCGCATGGGTAGACAGAAATATTGTAGACGGCTTTATGAATTTACTGGCCAATACCACCGCAAAAATATCCGCACTCATCAAAGGCTTTCAATCCGGTAAAGTGCAGAATTATGCTTTGTATTTCTTTGGCGGAGTAGCGGCTTTGGCGGTAGTATTTATTTATTTATGGAAATGATCATCATATGAACCTGTCCTTACTCATTATTATTCCCTTGATCACCGCATTGGTGATCCTGTTCTGCAACGGACTGAAACAGGTAAGAGCTGTTGCGTTAACGGGTTCTGTTGTTCAGTTATTGATGTCTGTTTTTCTCTTGTCAACTTACTGGCAGGAAAGAACAGCCGGCAATAAACTGCCCATGTTGTTTGAATACAATACCACCTGGTTCAAATCCTTACATATCAATTACCATATTGGGGTAGATGGAATTTCTATTGCCATGATCCTGTTAACAGCATCTGTTGTAGTAGCGGGTATACTGGTTTCCTGGACGATGGAGAAACTGAATAAAGAATTCTTCTTCCTGTTGGTATTGTTAAGTATGGGCGCCTACGGATTCTTTATTTCCTTAGACCTGTTCACTTTATTCTTCTTCCTTGAAGTTGCGGTGATCCCTAAATTCTTATTGATCGGCATCTGGGGCAGTGGTAAGAAAGAATATAGTGCCATGAAACTGGCTTTGATGCTGATGGCCGGTTCTGCTTTGGTGTTTGTGGGCTTATTGGGTGTTTACTACCAGACAAACACTTTCGATATCATGCAGATCTCACAGATGCATATTCCTTTGGAAACACAGAAATTATTCTTCCCCTTTGCCTTTATAGGCTTTGGCATATTTGCGGCATTATTTCCTTTTCATACATGGGTACCTGATGGTCATGCTTCGGCACCAACTGCCGCTTCCATGTTCCTCGCAGGCATCTCTATGAAACTGGGTGGTTATGGTTGTTTACGTGTTGCCACATTCCTGATGCCCGATGCAGCACATGCTTATTCCTGGATCATTATCTTACTGGCAACTATCGCAATCATCTATGGAGCATTCGCTACCATGATGCAGACCGATCTGAAATACATCAATGCCTATTCCTCTGTAAGCCATTGTGGATTTGTGATACTGGGTATTGGTATGATGACGCAGACTTCCATCAACGGGGCCGTATTGCAAATGGTATCGCACGGTTTAATGACAGCCCTTTTCTTCGCTGCCATTGGTATGATCTATAGCAGAACACATACCAGAATGGTTGCACAGTTAGGCGGACTGTTGAAAGTGATGCCGTTTATCTCTACGGTATTTGTGATCGCCGGTTTATGTTCTTTGGGATTACCGGGCTTTAGTGGATTTGTGGCTGAGATGACCGTATTCATGGGCTCATGGCAAAATCCGGATACCTGGTATCGACTCGCTACCATCTTATCCTGTGCTTCTATTGTGGTAACCGCTGTTTATATTTTACGTGCAGCGGGTAAAACCGTAATGGGACCCATCACCAATAATGAGTATCTGGGTTTAGCAGATGCAACCTGGAATGAAAAATTAGCAGCGGGTATTCTGATCATAGGCATTGTATTGATTGGTGTAGCTCCCTTCTTGATCAACCAATTGATCGGGCCGGGAACAGAAAATATTATGCAACAGGTAGGAAAAGTAGTTACTCTTAAATAACGAGAATGATGTTAGCCGATTTCTTTATATTATTAAAACAGGAGCTGGTGGTTACGGCCATTATCTTCCTGCTGTTATTTATTAAACTGGGTAAGGACAGAAGCAATGAAACCCTGTTGGGTATTATCAATTTGCTTTTGTTCCTAAATTTTGCTTCAGGTTTTTGCTGTAGTCAGGATGGGATGTTGTTCAACGATATGTTCCACACCAACCCATTGATCGTTCTGGAAAAGAATATCCTTAACCTGGCTATCTGGCTGATCTCTTTACAATCTTATTCCTGGTTAAAGACACATAAGCATGTAATTGAATTCTATTTGTTGCTGCTGTCTACCTTATTAGGCATGTTCTTTATGATCTCCAGCGGTAACCTGCTGATGTTCTATCTGGGATTGGAAATGTCTACCATACCCTTAGCTGCCGCTGCCAATTTTGATCTTACCAAACGTAAATCATCAGAAGCGGCCATGAAACTGATCATTTCTTCAGCTTTTTCTTCAGCACTTTTGTTATTTGGTATTTCGCTGTTGTTTGGCACAACCGGTACCTTGGTCTTAACAGAATTGCCCGCACATTTATCGGCTAATCCATTACAGATCTTTGCTTTTATTTTAGTGTTATCAGGTTTTGCCTTCAAAATATCAGCCGTTCCTTTTCATTTATGGACAGCAGATGTTTATGAAGGGGCACCGGTAGCAGTCACTGCTTATTTATCAGTGGTTTCTAAAGCGGCTGTGCTGTTTGTATTTGTTTCTGTATTGTATAATGCATTCAAGCCTTTGGCGGATGTTTGGTACAATATGCTATTCATTTTGTCATTGGCAACTATTATTATCGGTAACCTGTTTGCCATAAGGCAAGACAACTTTAAACGTTTCCTGGCTTTCTCTTCCATTGCACAGGTGGGTTTTATTCTGCTGGGCATTTCCGGAAGTTCTCAAACGGGAACAGCATCGGTTATTTATTTTATCCTGATCTATGTATTCTCCAACCTTGCTGCATTTGGAGTGATCTCTTTGGTTAGCGCGGTAAAGGGGAAAGAGAATATCAGCGATTATAAAGCATTTTATACTACCAATCCTTTACTGTCATGGGTAATTACCATTGCCTTGTTCTCTTTGGCAGGCGTTCCGCCAACAGCGGGTTTCTTTGGTAAATTCTTTTTACTCACTGCCGGTGCGGCCAAAGGAAATTACTGGTGGATTGGGATAGCTGCCTTGAATATGGTAGTATCTTTTTATTATTACCTGCGGGTTGTGAAAGCGATCTTCATGGACAGCAATGAACAACCGATAGAAAAAATAAGCATCCCCAATTATTCAAAACTGGCACTGATCATTTGTGTGGCGGGAATTATTATCACGGGTCTGGCAAGTTGTGTATATGATTATATTTATTCACTCAGCTCCGGCCTATAAAGAATACTTACAATGGCGATCAATAAAAATCATGAGTTTGAAGATCTGGATGGCATCAAATGTGCCGTGGTAGAAAAGAATGTGTCACCGGCACGTGTTGATTTTTTGAAGAAATTACTCGAACTGAATGGATATACTGTTGTGGTAGTGGCCAGTCCACCGCCAAAAGCTGCCCCTGCTCCCGCACCGGCACCCGCTGCAGAAGGCACTGTTGAAGCACCTGCTCCACCTCCGCCACCACCTCCGCCACCACCTCCGCCAACCAGCTTTACGGTAGGGGTTACCGATGTGATGTTCAACGCCACCAATGCTGTTTTTGGTAGGTTATTAAAAACGCCGGAAGGCTATATTGTTTCCCTCAAATACTGGAAGCAGGAAGAATCTATCTCACAGGATGAGATTCCTTACTATGAGAATATAGCCTAAGTTCCCCCTCTTTTCTGAAATTTTACTAAAATATGGCAGGCAAAGCATGCTGAACCTTGCTGAGTAAAATATTCATGTTATATTTATTTTGCTTTCCACTATCCGGGAAATGACTGTCATCATTTCCATACTAAAGCCTGTTCAATTTAACCGACCAGCCAATGGCCAGAATATTATTAGTAGATGATGATCCGATGATCATAAAACTATACCAGCTCATTCTTAAAAAAGAAGAATTTGAGCTGGCAGTTGCTGTGTCGGGTGATGAAATGCTTGTGGCTATTAACCAACAACGACCGGATATCATTTTATTGGATGTAGTGCTGCCGGATCATTCAGGACTGGATCTTTGTAACCGGATCAAATCTGACCCGGACCTCAACACTACCAAAGTGATCCTGATATCAGGAGAAGATGTTAAACCTGAGCAGATCGCTGCAGGTATTGAGTTAGGTGCCGATGATTACCTGGTTAAACCTTTTCACCCTAAAGAGTTGCTGGCAAGGGTCAGAAACGTTTTGAAACTTAAGCATATTGAAGAAGAGCTGCGTGATAAGAATGCTGAATTAAAGAACCTCTCCAGCTATTTGCAAAGGATACGGGAAGAAGAACGTAAATCTGTAGCTTATGAGATCCAGGAAGATCTGGGGCAATTAACGGCCGCCTTAAAAATGGAAATTGACTGGCTGGCGATAAATCTGCCTGATATACCGGACGAATTTAAAGTGCGTATGACCCATGCTTCTGATATCACCAAACTGATCATCAACAGCAGCAGAAGAATTGCTTCCTCACTTCGCCCCAGTATGATCGACGAATTAAGTTTGCCTACTTCCCTGGAATGGCAATGCAGAAGATTCAGTTCATTGCATGAGATACCTTGCCAGTTTATGCATGAACAGATTGGGGATGATACAGAATTGCCAATAGAGATCAAGACCGCTTTGTTCCGCATCTGCCAGGAAGCTTTGATCAATATTTCACAGCATGCAAATGCAACAGCTGTGAACGTTCTGTCTAAACAGATCGGAAGAAATATGACGGTTGAGATCAGTGATAACGGCATTGGTTTTAACAATAGCCAGAAAGAAAAACCCTATGGCTTGATCGGCATGCGTGAAAGGGCACATTCTTTTAATGGTGAACTCACCATTCTTAGTGAAATAGGCAAGGGGACTACGATCTCTGTTACGATCCCGGTGCCCTAATTGCCTGCAAAAAAATGCCCCAAGTCAAAAGACCTGAGGCGTTTTCTTATTGTGGCAAACAATACTTCATTTATTTACTCAATACCAAAACCTGGAAGGAACCTGCTACCATTTTAGGCCTTGCATTTTTAGGTGCATCTGCTGCCAAAGGCTCGTAATCTGCCGTTGGTAAGAATACGGTATGTGTTTTCTCGTCAATACAAATGGTTCTGGCGCCTCTTTTGGTGGGCACGTTATCTATTACTTTGAACTCGTCTTTCGAGATCTCTTTTACAATGGTTACCGTTCCTTCACCGTTGGAAGTAAAGATCAGTTTACTCGCAGGATCAAATGCCGCACCATCACAACCATCACCAATCGGTAATTTAGCTACTATTTTTCCATTGGTGGCATCCATTACCACCAATAATTTATCGCAGGTAGAGAATAACCTTTTTGTTTTTACATCAATAGCCAAACCGGTTGGGCCTTCTGCATCCAATGGCCAGTGTGCCACTACTTCTCCTTTGGCAATATCCACTACAGATATTTCATTCTTATCTTCTGCATTAATGTATAATCTTCCGGCTTCATCACTCACAATGGTTTCCAGTTTGGCACCGATCACCGGAATAGTTGCCGTTACCTGGTCGGTTGCAGGGTCGATCAGTGAAATATCTCCACCACTGTGATTACTGGTTACCACTCTTTTTGAGTAGGGATCGTACATGATCCAGTCTGGGTTTTTACCAACGGAAACCTGTCCGAGTATTTTAGCTGTCTTCAGATCAAACACGGTTACATTATTGGTGCGGCCATTACTGGTATAGCCCTTGCCTAAGGCATTTACAAAAGCTACACCATGTACACCGGTTGTATTAGGGATGATACCCACAGAATCGCCGGTAGTTTTGTCAATGATATTTACCTGTCCGCCATGGGAAAGATAAAGTTTATTGGAGCCGGGATCAGAAGCCGGATAATCCCATCCACCCGGACTGGCAATATGAAAGGTTTTGGTAACATGGTAGCCGGAGCTTTGGGCGTTTACTGAGGTTGACAGAATGAGGATTGCTGCAAGCATGGATAAACCGGTAGCAGATGTTTTCATGGTATTTTGATTGAATGAGTGGATGAGTGAATGAGTGGATGAGTGAATGAGTGGATGAGTGAATGAGTGAATATTTTTTAGTCTTTGGCTTCTTTGATGAATTTTCCTGTGGCATCAAAAAGTACGTCTTTTCCTTTGATGGCGGCTTCATAGTTGATGGAACCATCTGCTTTGGTAATTTTTGCTGCTCCTTTGATGGTGATGCCTTTATAGTGTTGGCTCATATAGCTGCTTACGGATGCAGGTAATTTAGAGGGATCCATTTCTTCTTCAGATTCTTTCATAACACCTTTGGCATCGTAGATCACAGACATTTTTTTGCTGCCCATTTCAAAACTCACTTCGTAATTGCCATCTTCTTTTTCCCAGACGGCCCTGGTTACACCGGGGTATGCTTTGGCGAATGCGGCTTTTGCTGCTGCGGGGGCGTTCTCTTTTTTCTGTGCAAAGGTGGTTGCAGCGAAAAATAATCCGAGTACGAGTAATGTCTTTTTCATAATGAGATTTTTAGGGTATCCAAACTTATCTAAGCATTTTGTAGAGATTCTGGATTGCGTTTAGAAAGCCGTTTTTTGTATAAAAGCCTGATCAAACTGGGTAATACGATCAATAACAAAGGCATCGCCACAATAAAGCCACCGATCACCGCAATGGCCAGGGGCTGGTGCAATTGTGCACCGGTTCCAATACCTAAGGCAATGGGCATCAGGGCAATAATAGCGCCGAGTGCTGTCATCAATTTAGGTCGCAAACGAGTGGAGATGGAATAGATAATGGACTGGTCAACATCCCCCGAAAGCTTTACCGATTCTTTGAACTGGAGAAAAGTAAAAATGGCATTCTCGCCGATAATACCTACGATCATGATCAGACCCGTATAGCTTCCCACATTTAAGGCAGTATGGGTAAAATACAATCCCATATAACTTCCGCTGATACCTAAAACGGCAATCAACAGTATGATAAAAGCGATACTGAAATCTTTAAATAAGAAAAGGATCACACCAAATACCAATAAGCTGGATGTGATCAGGATCATCATTAATTCTTTAAAAGATTTTTGCTGCTCTCCATAAGCACCACCATATACGATGGCATATCCTTGCGGGAGTATGATATTGGCGGATACTTCTTTTTGTATATCCCTGATCACACTGCCGAGATCTCTGTTCTCCAATCTTGCAGAAACCACACCCATGGATTGCAGGTCTTCTCTTTCTATTTCAGCATCACCGGTATTGATCTTTACCGAGGCTAATTGATTGATGGGCTTGAGTTTTCCACCCGGCAGAAATACGGGTGTTTTATCAATATCTGCAATACTTAAGGTTCTGTTGCCGGGGTATACCAAACGCAGATCGGTGAGTTGTTCTTTGTCGTATACCGTTCCTGCTACATTCCCTTCCAATGAAGATTGTAACTGGTATTGCAGGTTGGCAGGTGTGATACCAAACTGTGCCAGCATCTGGTAATTGGGTTCTATATTGATAGAAGGGCCTGCGATCACGATCCCATCAAATACATCCGCAGCACCTTCCACTTTCGATACGAGGGCCGCCACTTTTTTTGATAACTCCTGCAGTTTGACCTGATCGGTACCAAATATTTTTACTTCAACGGGTTGTACAGAAGTCATCAGATCGCCCAGCATATCGCCGATCACTTGTCCGAAATCAATACGCAGCGCGGGTTGCGAAGCTTCTACCTGTTTACGTATATCGCTGATCACATCTTCAGTAGTTCTTTCTCTGGATTTCTTAAGTTGTATCAGGTAATCACCACGGTTAGGTTCGGTAATAAAGAAACCCATCTGTGTACCGGTTCTGCGGCTATAAGCTTCTACCTCGGGTACTTTTACAATGATCTTTTCTACTTCACGCAGGATCCGGTCGGTTTCTTCCAGTGAAGTGCCGGGTGGCGAGTTATAATCCAATACAATACTTCCTTCATCCATCTCCGGTAAGAATCCGGTTTCTAATTTTGGATAGATATAGTAAACAGAAAACCCGAGTGCCAGAATGATCAGAAAACTCACTAATGGATTCCTGATAAAAAATCCAACCCAACGCTGGTTCTTTACGGAATGGGGTTTTTCTTTTTTCTTAAGTGAGTTCACACCTGCGTTTCTGGTAAATACCAGGTATATCACGGGTAAAATGATCCAGGTTACAAAGAAGGAGCAGACCAGGGTAATGATCATGGTCTCCGTCATCACATTAAAATAAGCACCTGCCACACCCGTCATCAACACAAAAGGCAGAAAGATCACGATGGTACTTAAAGAGGAACCCACCATGGCCGGTAATAAATAACTGATGGCTTTTTGTACAAGTGTGCTCGTAGGTTCTTCGGGATGTTCTTCATGTGTTCGATGGATCTGTTCCACTACTACGATCGCATCATCAATGATCAGTCCGATAGCCGCTGCCAAAGCACCCAAGGTCATAATATTTAGTGTCTGACCAATAGCATATAAACAAATGACCGCCAGACAAAGGATCACAGGAATTGTAATAAGGATAACCGAACTGGCTTTTACGGAACGAAGAAAAATGATGGCCACAAAAATGGCGAGCGCCAATCCAATCCATAAACTATCCGTAACGCTTTTAATAGAATCTTTTACAAAATCTGCCTGCACATAAAAGGGCTGTATAGTTACATCTTTAGGAATGATCTTTTTCAGCTCATTGATCTTGGCCGCCATACGATCACTCAGATCTACCACATTGGCATTGGGTTGTTTGATCACTGCCAGCAGAATGCCTTCCTGTCCGTTGGCATTGATCTTAATATATTCTTTGGCTTCCTGGATCTGCACATCGGCAATATCTTTCAGCAAAACGATCCGCTTGCTGTTATTACTGAGCACAATATTGGCGAGTTGATCCTTAGAACTAACAGAGGCGTCGGTTACGGTGAGATACAATAAACGGTAATCAGAAAGGTATCCGTTGGACTTGATAAAATTTGTCTGGCTCAATGCCGTATTGATCTGTTCAGGTGTAATACCCAGTGTATTCATTTTCTGGATATTCAAAACCAACCAATACTCTTTTGATTTTCCACCGATCACGCGGATCTCTGAAACACCTTCTACCTGCGATAAGAACGGTTTGATGGTATACAATGCCAGTAATTTCATTTCAATTGGAGAACGTGTTTTGCTCTCTAAAGAAAAACCGGTGATGGGCAGAATGGATGGGTTCATTCTCTCTACTGAGATTTGAATATCGGGCGGTAATGTATTTTTTATTTCATTGATCTTGGATTCGATCCTTTGCTGACTGATATCTATATTGGCTTTCCAGTCCATAAAGGCCGAGATCTCGCAGGTGCCGCGGCTGGTGGTGCTTCGGATCATCTTCAGGTCGGGCACCTGTTTGATCGCATTCTCCAGTTGGCGGGTTACCGTGATCATCATTTTTTTTACCGGCTGCTGCCCTGCATCGGCAATGATCTTGATCTTGGGAAAAGTGATCTCGGGAAATAAAGCCGGCTGCATCTTTGAATAGGCAAACAATCCCCCCATGATAATGATGACCACCATTACCGAAACCGGATTCTTATAAGTAGTAAAAAAATTACGCATAGGAATTATTTGATGATGGCCACTTTTGCGGTATCGGGTAATCCATAATTACCAGTAAGTAAAATTTTATCGGTGGCCAGTAAGGCAGGAGAGAGGATCTCTACTTTATCACTGGTTTCAAGTCCCTTTGTTACCGGTATTTTTACGGCTGTAACACTGTCAATCATTTTCATGATCCAGAATTCGCTCTGTATTTCGTTAGTAAGAACGGCCGATTTTAATAAGGAAACCGTATGTGATTTTGCTTTCTTTATCAAGGATACTTTTGCGATCAGGTTTTCAGGAATCTGTTTATCAGTGTTTACTTTGATCACATAACTCTGTGTTTGCGATACGGCATCCACTGTGGGCATGGCCATATCTACATGCCCGTTAAGGACTGAGCCATCTGCCAGTTTCAGTTGCAGCTCGCGGTTGCCGGGTAAATAAGGTTTTAATTCATAGGGAAGATCGAGCAGGAATACAAAACTCCGGGTATCGGTAATCACGGCCATTTGTTCGCCATCCTGCACATAATCGCCGGAACGGTAATTGAGTTGTGAAATATAACCGGTGCCGGGCGATTTGATGCGGATCACACCATCAAAATGTAAAGACGTGTCAAGCGCATTAATGGTATTGCCAAGACTTTGTGCCTCCTTCGTTTTCAGAACAAATAATTCCTGTCCTTTGGTTACATATTTTCCTAACGAAGCATCTACGATCTGCAGATAGCCGTTGGCAGATGATTTTACATAGCTCTTAAGGAGAAAGGCAGAAACGGCATTTAATTCAACGGTCTCAGCCATATCGCCGGTTAGGGGAGTGGTAAGCGTGATAGGTGTTGAACCGGCTTCTGTTTTCTCTTCTGTTGCAGCGGGTTCTGCAGCTTCTTTCTTTGCAGGGTCTGATTTACAGGAAGCCAGCGCGAGCAGGAGACAGCCGATATATAAACTTGTTTTTAGTAAACGCATAATGCTTTATTTTCTGTTCCAGTAATTGATCTGGTTAATGAGTTGTAATTTATTGATGGTGTTCTGTGTAACTATATTTTTTGCAGTTATATAATTACTGATCGCAATAATATAATCTGCCATTCTTGCATCGCCGGTTTCCATCAGTTTCCGATTGGCTTCGATCAGTGTTTCTGTATACCGGATCTGCGGTGCTGTTTGGTTGATCAATTGCTGTGTAGCTGTTAGCTGTTGTGTTAATTGGGAAATTTGTTGTCCGAATTGTTTTTTAAAATAGTCGCGATAGTTCTGTCGTGTCTGTTCTGCAATACTGATCTTATCGTGCTGCATCTTTTTCTGCTTTCCATCATAAATAGGAACGGTAATGTTTACGCCAAAACTGGTTCCGAAATTCTTGTAAGCCTGTTCGGCAAAAGAAGTGAGGTAGCCACCATCGGCATACAGATTTACTTTGGGTTTATAGTTGAATTCGATCAAAGCCTCATTATTCTTCAACCGCATACTGTCTATCCTGAACTGCTGATAGAATACAGAACTTTCTGCATCGGGTAGAACGGCCAGTTCCACTTCGGGTTTGGAAAGCGGCACAGCTACTGTGTCCTGTATGCCGCTTAGGTAATTGAGTGAGGAGAATTCATTCTGGAACTGGATCCTTACCTGGCTGATCAGTAATTCCTGCTGCTGCAGGGTTACCAGAAAACTCAGGTAATCGGTTTGTCGGTAAATGCCCTTTTCTGTCAGCTTTTTTAAAACGGTTTCCTGTTTCTTTATCAGCAATAGCAGGTCATTATTGAATGAATACTGCTGCCATATACCATAGGCTGTAATGTATTGGGCAATGATCGATCTTTTCAGATCCTGTTCTGTTACCCTTCCTGAAATATCCAGTGACTCATTCAATAAACGGATCGCTTCATTTTGATTCTGGAGATTCTCTTTGCTTACCAGTCTTTTGGTAGCCACTATTTGCTGACTGAAATTTGCACCATTCGTTACAGCACCATCATAGCCCCATCCCTTATAAGTAGGTGCGTAATTATTAACGCTCAATCCGCTTACCTGTGGCTTGTATCCGGCCAGTATCCGCATACTGTCTATCAGGTTGGCAGCTTTCTGGTTGGTATAATCTTTTAACAACGGACTATTCTGTAAGCCTGCATTGATATAATATTCCAGATTACGCTCCTGCGAAAACGTATAGCCGTTGATCAGCAGTAACAGAAAAGAAAAAATGAACTTTCTCAGCAACATATGCATCATTTAAAATAGATCGTGAATTCGTGTCGGTTATCAGTGTATCGATAGGTGATGGTAAAACCTGCCAGATGGCAGATCTCTTTGATAATGGCTAGTCCGAGCCCGGTTCCGTCCTGTGTATTCTCCGCTTTGTAAAAACGTTCAAATACCCGATCACTCTGCAAGGCACCATGGGCTGCGGTATTGGTTACGGAAAGCAATTCATGATTGAGACGGATACTGATATCCCCACCGTTGGGTGTATAGCGGATCACATTATTCAGCAAATTGCCTACGAGTATCTCGGCCAGGTGTTGGTGAAACGAAAGTGTTACCGGATCCAATGAACGGATCATTTTCAATTCTTTTGAATGGAACAACTCTTCGCGTTCCTGCAACTTATGTTCAATGATCTGAGTGAGATCAACAGATTCGTTCAATATAAATTGACGGTTACCCAGTTTGGTTAACAGTAATAAGGATTGATGTAGTCTTGATAATTTGAGTGTTGCATCTTCGATCACCAGCAATTGCTGTACGTTTTTCGGGTTGCCTTCTGCATCCTGTAATAAGGATTCTACTTTGGAACGGATCACTGCCAGTGGTGTTTGCATTTCGTGCGAAGCATTTTCCGAAAAGGAACGCAGGGCAGAATAATCCTGGTGTATCCGTTGTGTCATGCTGTTCAGACTATCATTCAGCAGATTGATCTCATCGATCGGTTCTTTGGATAAGCTCAAAGGGTTTTGTGCAGTAAGCTGGTAATCGCGGATCTTATCAATAGTATGATAGAAGGGTTGCCAGATCCGGGTGATGAGTCTGCGGTTGATCAGGTAATTAAATAAAAGGATCAGACCGATCATGGCAACCGTTACCAGGATGATCAGCTTTAACAGGTCTTCTGTTTCATTCTCTGATTTATAAACGCTTACTTTATAGAGCTGGTTAGCCGCACTTACCGAAAACACCAAAAGCCTTACCGGCTCCATTTCATCTTCCCTGCTGTTTTTCTGCCATACGCGAACAGGGTTTGTTTTTGGAATGGGTACAATGGCTTTTTCTACGGTTATCCATTGATGTTTGGTATTCTGTATTTCAGGTAATTGATCATGTGCGGTTACGTATTCGATCACTTCCTGTTGCTCTGAGCGTAGTGTTTCATCTAACTGACGGATGAGTACATATTGAAGCACAAAATAAAAAGCCACACTGCCGATCGCAAAGATGAAGATCGTTGCGGCAATATTTATCCGGTTATATCGGGAAAATAGTTTCAAGCAAACTGCATTTTATATCCTTCGCCATAAATAGAACGGATACAATCTTCACTGCCCGCAGCCATCAGTTTTTTACGAAGGTTCTTGATATGTGAATAGATGAAATCATAATTGGCCGCAAAATCCATATCATCACCCCATAAATGCTGGGCAATGGCATTCTTGGAAAGAACACGGTTCTTGTTTACGGTCAGAAAAAGTAATAACTGAAATTCTTTCTGGGTAAGCTCTACTTCCTGTTCTTTTACTTTTACGGTTTTTCCGATAGTATCAATACTGATCTCGCCGATATGCATCAGCGATTGTCCTTTAAAGCTTTTTCTTCTGATAATAGCTGAGATGCGAACACTTAGTTCTGAAAGATGAAAAGGTTTGGTGAGGTAATCGTCTGCTCCTAATTGTAAACCTTCAATTTTATCTTCCAATGCCCCTTTTGCAGAGATGATGATCACACCATCTGTTTTCTGGTCTTCTTTCAGCTGTTTTAGCAATGCGAGTCCGGAGCCATCCGGCAACATGATATCCAGGATGATACAATCATAATCATATACCTCAATTTTTTCAACGGCCTCCCTGTAATTGCTCACCGATTCGCAGAGATAGCCTGCAGCCGTCAGAAAATCAACGATCGACTGGTTTAAGGATGCTTCATCTTCAATGATCAGGAGCTTCAAGAGGACCAATTTTCAACAAATTAGCCAAATAATTCTGTAGCAAATCTGGATAGGGGCAAAAGCGAAGGATTGTGCAAAGAAAACCCCCACAGCTATTGCATTTGCGGGATAACTGTTGTAACTTTTTGTAACCAAAATTTATACTATGCACCAGTATCACATTGTATCCCGTATCGCTATCTATCTGTTGGCTGCGGTGATGATCGTATTTGGGGTATTTCATCTTACCAACGCCAGGGATCTGGTTGAATATATTCCGCCTTCCATTCCCGGAGGCATTAACTGGGTGTACCTTGTAGGGATAGCTTATATTCTGGGTGGGATCTCCTTTATTCTGAATAAATGGGTTAAGATGGCGGGTTATGTTCTGGCCGTTCTCCTCTTTATTTTTGTATTTGTGATCCACCTGCCCAATTACCTTTATGCAGGAACGGCAGAAGCCAAAACGGGTGCTTTTATCAATTTGCTGAATGATCTGGCCATTGGTGGTTTTGCCCTGCATATAGCTGCCGGTGCTCACCACCAGAAACTACACCTTGAAGAGAGTGATTAGTGCTGTTGATGTATAGATCTGTATTATTAAGTTTGCTTCCGACCGGTTTCCGGCCTGTGTAAAGCTATTGTCCCTTTCATTGGAACTTCAATGAAAGGAATTCAATAGCTTTATTTTTTGCAAAACCAAGCTATGAAAAAAAGTTTCCTTTTTTTATGTGTGATCATGCTCTTGAGCTGCAACCGGGCAGTATTCAAAGAAAGATGGATCAACCAAAAAGCACCGGAACATTTCTCTGTGGTGTTTGAAACATCCCGTGGAAATTTTGAAGCGGAATTTACCAGAGAATGGTCGCCCCTGGCGGTTGACAGGGTATATGCCCAATTCAAACATGGATTTTATAATGATATCCTTTTCTACCGGGTAAGACCCAAATATGTGGCTCAATTTGGAGCGGATGATTCAGCAAAATTAAAACTGTGGAGTAAGTACAAAGTACCGGATGAGCCTGTATTGAAACCCAACCAGCGCGGCGTGATCAGTTTTGCCCGTTCTGGCAAAGAAACCAGGAGTCATGATCTGTTTATCAATCTCCAGAATAACTCGCCCAGATTAGATACATTGATGGCTTCAGGGGTAAAAGGATATCCGCCTTTGGGTATCGTTACCAAAGGAATGGAAGTAGTGGATTCATTGTATTCTGGATATGGGGATACGGTTTTTAAGAAAATTGATACACTGCTCACCCATAAAAAAGCTTTCCTGGAAACTTATCCAAAACTGGATGTGTTAATAAAAGCTTCCCTGTTAAAGAGAAAGCGAAATTAAGCGCCGGCAACAGTAGAGCCTCTCACTATCAGTTCGGAGGGAATGACTAAGTTCTCATTCATCAAAATGCCGTTCTTCTTTTCAAGCGCTTTGAAAAGTGTATTGGCAGCTGCTCTGCCCATTTCAAATGCGGGTTGTGTAATGGTGGTAAGAGAGGGGTTGAGAATAGGAGCTGAAGAATTATTGGAAAAACTGACCACTTTCACATCTTCCGGAATGGAAAGCGCTAATTCTTTACAGGTGAGATAAATACTCGTTGTGAGTTTTTCAACGGTTGCAATAATACCATCCGGCCTTTCTTCTTCACCCATAATCTTTTTCAGAAACAGGGAATTGGTATCAGGATCATTGCCACAGAATACCACATTTACGGGCGGCTGGTCCGGAAGATGTGCTTTCAGTGCCTGTTCATATCCTTCCAGTCTCTTATTACTGATGGAAAGATGATTGGATATAGAGAGTATGGCGACGCGCCTGCATCCGCAATCGATCAGGTGTTTGGTAGCCAGGTAACTGCTTTCAAAATCGTTGGTAGTGATCTTTGCGGTATCCTTTACTTCGCAGATCCTGTCGAAAAAAACCAGGGGGATCTGTTTGGATGAAAGATCACAGATATGCTGGTAAGAATCTGTTTCGGCCGTAAGCGACATCAACACCCCGTCTACTCTTCCGTTCTGAAAATTTTTGAGTATCGCCTGTTCCCTGTCGAAATGTTCATGGGTAAGATAGATCAGTACATGGTACCCTTTTTCTTCGGCTACCGCTTCTATGCCATTGATGGCGAGTGAAAAAAAACTGTCTGCCACTTCCGGTAAAACCACAGCAATGGTCTTGCTTTTTTTTCTGCGTAAACTTCCTGCATAGGCATTCGGAATATAATTTAGCCGGGTGGCTAGTTCCTGAACACGCCGCTTGGTTTCAAAACTGATCTCGTGACTGTCTCTCAAAGCTTTTGAGATGGCAGCCGTAGACAGGTTCAGTTCTTTGGCTAACATTTTCAGGGTGATGTTGTCCATGCAGCAGCTCGGTTTTGTGTAAAATAAGACAATATATTTAGTTGATCACTTAAACGGTTAAGTAAATTATTTTATCACAATTACCTTTAACTGCATTTTTTCAGCGCATATTTACAGATAGCTTAGTAATGACTTGAGTTACAGGAATTAATATGTGCGCTGTACACATTTTAAAATGGCCTGGTCCTCTATCAGCTTGATTTTATACGAATTGGATACCTGCAAAACTGAAAATTCCGGCTGGCGTACTAATATTGTAGTAAATCAATAACTTTCATTCTCTTACTGCGTATACAGTAAGTTTTTTTTGCCAAAAAATGGTTGCTTAATGAATCGATTACAAACTGCTGATTACATTGTTTTCTTTATCTATTTTATTGTTATTTCCGCGTATGGATATTATGTGTACCAGCGGAAACGTACAACCAGTAACAGTTCTACAGAATTCTTTCTGGCAGAAGGATCCCTTACCTGGTGGGCCATCGGTGCCTCACTGATCGCTTCCAATATTTCTGCGGAGCATTTTATCGGCATGTCGGGCTCGGGGTTCGCATTGGGACTGGCCATTTCAACTTATGAATGGATGGCAGCAGCCACCTTGATCGTTGTAGCGGTATTTATTATACCGGTGTATTTGAAGAACAGGATTTTTACGATGCCTCAGTTCTTATCCAAGCGGTATAATGATAAAGTGAGTACGATCATGGCGGTATTCTGGCTGCTGGTATATGTGTTTGTAAATCTTACCTCTATTATTTATTTAGGGGCACTGGCTATTTCCTCTATCTCCAATATTAGTTTCGAATGGAGTATTGTGGGGCTGAGTTTATTTTCTGTGATCGTAACCCTGGGGGGAATGAAAGTGATCGGGTATACGGATGTGATACAGGTTTTTGTATTGATAGCCGGAGGATTGGTGACCACTTATCTGGCGATATCCTTACTTTCTGAGCATTTTGGATATGGTGGAAATATTCTCAAAGGTCTGGGTGTATTACGCAGAGAAGCACCTACGCATTTTCATATGATCTTTGATAAATCCAATAAATATTACCCCGAGTTGCCCGGGATCTCTGTGTTGATAGGAGGTATGCTCGTAAATAACCTGGCATATTGGGGTTGCAACCAATACATTGTACAACGTGCATTGGGTGCGGATCTGAAAACGGCCCGTAAGGGTATTCTGTTTGCGGCTTTTTTAAAACTGCTGATACCCGTGATCGCTGTATTACCGGGGATTGCTATGTATGTTTTGCATAAGAACGGAATGTTCCAGGCCGAGATGATGGATAATGGTGTAATCAAACCCGATCATGCATATCCAACTTTGATGAACCTGTTGCCTGCCGGATTAAAAGGGGTGGCGTTTGCCGCACTTACTGCAGCCATAGTAGCTTCTCTCGCAGGAAAAGCAAACAGTATCTCCACCATTTTTTCATTGGATATTTATAAGAAATATTTTAACAAAGAAGCCTCAGATAGAAAGCTGGTACTAACAGGCCGTTGGGCGGTGGTGATTTCTATGCTCATTGCGGCTATTGTAACACCTGCGCTTCGTTCCTTAGATCAGGCTTATCAATTCATACAGGAATATGTAGGATTTATTTCACCCGGTGTACTGGCTATTTTCCTGCTTGGGTTCTTCTGGAAAAAAACAACTGCCAATGCGGCTATGGCCGGGGCCTTACTTACCATTCCGATCTCTACCGTGCTGAAGTTTTTGCCCACCTGGACAAACGGAGCATTTCCGGATTATCCTTTTCTTGACAGGATGGAGATCGATTTTATATTGATCACTGTTACCATGATCCTGATGAGTTTATGGAAGCCTAAGAAAGAGAATGATACCCATGTAATTGAAGTAGATAGGTCTATGTTCCGCGTATCAACCGGGTTTGTGATCGGGTCTATCATTATCTGTGGTATTCTGGCGGCATTGTATACCGTATTCTGGTAAAAAGGGGCTACTTGTAAGGATCTTCTGGGTATTGGCGTAGGGGAAACTTTAGTGATAGCTCAGGTATTCAGAAAACGAAGTTTACTTAATCGGTTAAGTAAATAAATATCCATAAAATGGCTACTCGTGATAGTAAAAACTTCATTTTAGTAGACTCATTTATTTACAAATAAAACCCGCCGCTTGCTATGTCAATGAAGAACGCCAACCCTTCAGAAGAGATCAAAAATCCCTTATCCAGTCTTGACGAATGGGAACAGGATGTATTGGACCGCTATCCCGACCCTTCTTCTATTGCCCAGAATAAGGGCACCGCGGAGTTCAGAAATTATGTAGAACCACCCCGTGATACGGTAAAAGAGTTCTACCGCCTGAACCATACCTATCAGACCTATGATTATGTAATGCAGAAAAAAGCGGATTTTCTCCGTTTCAATAAAAAAGAAATGCCCATCTGGAAGGCTTTCGATTTTCTGAATGAACTGGTAGATGATTCTGATCCGGATACGGATCTTGACCAGATGCAGCACCTCTTACAAACTTCAGAAGCGATCCGTAATGATGGTCATCCCGACTGGATGGTATTAGTGGGTCTGATCCATGACATGGGAAAAGTATTGTGTTTGTTTGGAGAACCCCAATGGGGTGTAGTAGGCGATACCTTCCCGGTGGGGTGCGCCTATTCTGATAAGATCGTTTTCCCTGAATTTTTTGCAGCCAATCCCGATTATACTGATAAAGTGTACAGCACCCAATATGGTGTGTATGAGCCTAATTGCGGACTCGAGAAGGTGCACATGTCATGGGGACACGATGAATATGTGTACCACATGATGAAAGACCACATCCCCGAAGGTGGTCTGTATATGTTGCGTTATCATTCCTTTTATGCGCAGCACAGGGAACATGCTTATGATCACCTGATGAACGATCACGACCGTGAAATGTTCAAGTGGGTGAAGCTGTTCAATCCCTATGATCTCTATTCAAAAAATCCGAACCAGAAAAGCTGGGAGGAATTAAAACCTTATTACCAGGATCTGGTAGCCAAATACCTGCCTGCTACTTTGAAGTTTTAATGAAGAGATGGATCAGATGTTAATGGTATAGTAATATTCAATTAGCAGTAAAAAAGTATTCCCCCTATACTTTCGCACCTGAGAAAATAAATGACCCCAAAAAAACGGATAGGCAAATCTCTGTCCTTTTTGTAACCAAAACCAAACATGCCAAATGAGTAAATTTTTTCTCCCACAACGTTTCATGAAACTAAGTTTCACTGCAATGTTGGCCAGCATTTGTATTTTCTCTTCAGGAAATGTTTTTGCCGGTAAAACGCCCGGTACAGGCACGATCAGTGCCCCGGATCAAACAATTACCGGAATGGTCAAAGAATCCGGTAACGGCCGACCTTTAGCAGGTGCCGCAGTAAGTGTAAAAGGAGGTACTAGAAGTACCGTAACCGATGCGAAAGGTGCTTTCAGCATAGCGGTTCCCGACAGCAAAGCTCTACTGGTGATCACTTATGTTGGCTTTGAAACACAGGAGGTTTCTGCAGGAAAGGGAAATCTCGTTATTTCATTATTATCCAGTTCTGCAGAACTGAACCAGGTAGTGGTGGTAGGGTATGGTACCCAGCGTAAAAAAGATGTAACGGGTTCGGTTAAAACCGTAAAGAGTGAGTCTTTTAACAAAGGGATCATCAACTCGCCTCAGCAGCTTTTGCAGGGTAAAGTGTCTGGTGTAAATGTAACTTCAGTAAGTGGCGAACCGGGCGCTATTCAGGGTATCACTATCAGAGGTCCTGGTGGTGTAAGAACAGGAAACACGCCATTGTTTGTAGTAGATGGCTTGCCTTTGGATAATGCGGCAACCAGCGGTGTTGGTGACCCATTGAATTTTTTGAATCCATCCGATATTGAATCGATAGACGTGTTGAAAGATGCATCAGGTACCGCCATTTATGGATCGCGTGGTGCGAATGGTGTGATCTTTATCACTACTAAAAAAGGTAAAGCAGGCGTTGCTTCGGTAAATTTCTCAACAAGTGTTGGATTCTCATCGCTGGCAAGGAAACTCCCTGTATTTACCGCAGATGAGTTCCGTACAGAAGTTCCGAAATTAGGCGGAACATTGGATAATGGCGGAACAAGTACAGACTGGCAGGACCTTATCACCCGTAATGCACTGTCTCAAAACTATAACCTGAGTATGAGTGGCGGCGCAGAGAAACTGACTTACTATGCATCATTCGGTATCCAAAAGCAGGAAGGTATCATCAAAGCCAATTCTCTCGACAGGTATACAGGAAGGATT
>CANGOX010000049.1 GCA_947455605.1 Chitinophagaceae bacterium | reverse complement strand
GGCTGCGGCATAATAAATAATATCGCGGTTAGCTTCATACTTATCACGCTTTGCCATCTTTAATAATTCATCCAGGTTCTTCTGAAGTGCATCTTCTTTTCTGCCTGCAGCAAGACTTACGATATTCAATCTTGCATATACTTCCATTAAAGGATCGGAGGTGTGCTGAATAGATCGTTCGTAATGAGAAATGGCTTGCGAATCCTTGCGTGCTTTTTCATAAAGCTGGCCCGCGAGAAATTCCCATCTTGCTTTTTCCTGCCCATTGGCGGCATTACCCAATGCGCGCAATAAATGATCCGCTGAGTTACTGTATTGTTCCTGTTTATATGAATTATAGGCTGTCAATTCTTCCAGATCATTTTTCAGGCGCGGTGGGAAATTCGGATCTGATCGGATCAGTTCCAGCAGGCTGCCGGCTTCCACCAACTGGTCTTTTTCAATGTAGGTTCTTGCCTGCCAGATAAAGCTTTCATTGCGGCTTGGCGGAAAACTCATCATCTTTTTCCATACGCTCTGTTTCTCCCGGGTAGCAATGGTAAAAATACCGTTGGTATTACTTGCATTACTTCCTATCGGTATATCATACCCATTGTCTTTGGCAGCAAATGCATAATTGATATATTGAAAAACGGTAGCAGCCGAATCAAAATCTTTCCGGTATAAATACGCTTTACCCAATAACAGGTATAACTTATCTACCCAATCACTTCTCAGATCGTGTAACAAAATACCGGCCGTGCATTTATAAATGATCGTATCGATCTCACCTTGTGCGGTCTGGTCTAGTGAATAATTGTAAAAAGACAATAACTGGGTATAATCATCTTTATGTAAACCCTTGGCAGAATCGATCAGTCCGTTGAGTTTGGTATTGGCATTAAAATAATAATTGAACCGGCTAACCAGATCGTTATAAAAGCGTTTGGGAGCAGTGAATTTTGAATTGCCGGTTTTTTCGGCGGGAAGTGTACGGTTCTCGTATTGTTTCGGCTTTTTTATTTCATAGGAAAGGCCTGCCTGTCCATAAGAAACCGTAGAAAAAAGCATGAAAAATATGCCTGCAAAGCAGCTTATCATCAATGAATAGGTCCGGTCGTATGTTCTTAGCTTCATCAGGTACATAAAATGTGTTTAAAAATACAGTTATTTCTCAATTGAGGATGGCGAAAAGCAGATTCATTATTACCTTTAGCCTGATTTAACAAAATGGCCAATTTAGAGATCAATAATACCCTTAAACGCCTTCGCAACAGTTATCGCCTGGTGGTGATGAATGATGATACCTATGAAGAGGTGGTCACTTTCCGTCTTTCGAGGCTAAGTGTGTATATCGGGCTAAGCACCGTATTTGTATTACTGGTGGGTTTAACCATTGCGCTCATCGCATTCTCGCCCTTAAAATATTATATCCCCGGTTATGGAACCCGGGAGAGCCGCACTGCCCTGCAGGTACTGAAGATCCGCACTGATTCGCTGGAGCAGGCTATCCGTTATAAGGAACAATACCTGGATGGGGTTAAGAAAGTTTTGTCCGGTAATGCGCCATCACAACTGGATACCATTCCCGCGGCTTTACCTAAAACAGAAACCTCAAACGACTGATCTTCATGAAGGAGCGCCCTAATGACCCACTGATGCAATATGCGGGTTATGCTGCACAACTGGCTGTGGGATTGGGTTTGGCTGTATGGGGCGGTTGGTGGGCAGACGGGAAGATAAACATCGGATTCCCCTTATTGATCTGGTTATTACCTTTACTGCTCCTGATCGGTATGATGATCAAAGTGGTAAAAGACACATCAAAAAAATAATATGGCACAGGAAAGAAAGCTCAATAACTATCATGTACTAGGTCTCTTTGTTTTTGTATTGGGATTATCCATGCTTTGGCAGGATAAACTGGCTGCCTATAAGATCAACTGGGTAGTGGTAGAAGGAGCCAATGCGGTTTTGTTTGTGTTCACTTTCCTGAATATCTATTTTCAGAAAAAAAATATCAATAATCCCAACCAAAGTGCCGTGATCAGGGGGGTGATGGCCGGTACTTTTTTAAAATTGATGGGATTGGCCGCCGCGGCACTGATCTATCTTGTAGTATCCGGAGCAAATAGAAGTGTGAATGCCGTTTTTGTGGGTATGGGCCTTTATATCATCTATACCTGGCTGGAAGTAAAGATCTCCTTACAGCTGAAGCCCAAAAAATAATGCCGGTATCAGAACATCCTATGCAGGCATTGGCGGCTTTTTTGCCGGATAACACATTTCACAGTGTTGTCAATTATATTCATCATTACAAAGTACACCTCACCATCAGTAAACAGCGTAAATCTGTACTGGGCGATTACCGTCATGCAGGGTGGGGGGGCAATCACCGTATCAGTGTAAACGGAAATCTCAATAAATATGAGTTTCTCATTACACTCTTGCATGAACTGGCACATTTACTAACCTACGAACAGTTCAAACACAAAGTAGATGCACACGGGAAGGAATGGAAAAAACATTACAGTCTGTTGCTGGTTGATTTTGTTCAACAAAAAGTGTTTCCGGCAGATATAGAAAAAGCTTTACAGAAATCCATCATCAATCCATCTGCCACGGCCAATGGAGAAACAGAATTGTTATTGGTGCTGCGTAAATATGATCCAGTTAAAAAAGATGGACATCATCCCATTATAGAAGTACCGGAAGGTGCTTTGTTTGCCACCGATAATGGTAAAATATTCCGCAAGGGCCCCCGCCGCAGAAAACGTTTTGAATGTGTAGAAGTGAAGACAGGCCTGCGTTATACGTTCAGCCCTGTAACAGAAGTAAAAGTTATTCCGGAAGGATGATGTTAGCGTAATGGGAGATTGTTGTAGATTTAAACAAACAAACTCCGCATGAAAAAAATAATTTTACTCGCACTGATTACAGTTACCTCATTTTCCTTCATTATGGCACAATCTGATAACACAAATACATCCACACTTCGACATGTGGTGATGTTCAAATTCAAAGATGCCGCAACACCTGCACAGATAAAATCAATTGAAGATGCTTTCAGGGCATTGCCTAAAAAAATTGATCTCATCAAGGATTTTGAATTTGGGATAAATAACAGCCCGGAGAATCTGAACCAGGGATTAACGCATTGCTTCTTTCTTACTTTTCATTCAGCAAAAGACAGAGACGCTTATCTGATCCATCCGGCTCACAAAGCATTTGTAGCTATTGCCGGACCGCAGATCGATAAAGCAACGGTGGTGGATTACTGGATGCATAAATAAAATGTATTGCGCATAAAAAAGCCCATCAATGATTGATGGGCTTTTTTTATGTTGTCAGTTAGGGTCTTAGGCTACTGCTTTCTTAACTAATTCAGCTGCTTCGCTTAACTGGATGGCTGATTGCACTTTCAAACCGCTTTCGTCGATCAGTTTTTTCGCTTCTACGGCATTGGTACCCTGTAAACGTACAATGATCGGGATATTGATATTGCCCAGTTTGTTGAAGGCTTCAATAACACCAGCTGCAACCCTGTCGCACCGTACGATACCACCAAAGATATTGATCAGGATCGCTTTTACATTCGGGTCTTTCAGGATGATACGGAAACCGGCTTCAACGGTTTGTGCATTGGCAGAACCACCTACGTCAAGGAAGTTGGCAGGCTCACCGCCACTCAATTTGATCATATCCATGGTGGCCATGGCCAGACCTGCACCATTTACCATACAACCTACGTTACCGTCGAGTTTTACAAAATTCAGATTGTATTGTCCGGCTTCTACTTCAGTAGGATCTTCTTCAGTCACATCGCGCAGTGCGGCAATATCCGGATGACGCATCAATGAATTATCATCGATGTTCATTTTACAGTCAACCGCAATGATCTTCTCATCACTGGTCTTAAATAATGGGTTGATCTCAAGCATGCTGCAATCCAGTCCAACATAAGCGTTGTACAGATTGGTCACAAACTTCACACAGCTTTTAAAAGCTTCACCACTCAGTCCCAGGTTGAATGCGATCTTTCTTGCCTGAAATCCCTGCAGGCCACCACCGGGGTGAACCCACTCTTTAAATATTTTTTCCGGTGTTTTATGGGCTACTTCTTCAATGTCCATACCTCCTTCTGTACTGTACATCACAACGTTCATGCCTTTGGCACGGTCTAGCAGGATGGAGAGATAGAATTCTTTTACGGGGTTTGGGCCGGGATAGTAAACATCCTGTGCAACCAGGATCTTGTTTACTTTCTTTCCTTCAACACCGGTCTGGATGGTAACCAGGGTGCCGCCGAGGATGTTTTTAGCAATAGAAGTCACATCTTCCAGGCTTTTACCAACGGCAACGCCTCTTTGTTCAGAACCTGCAATTTTACCTTTACCACGTCCACCTGCGTGGATCTGTGCCTTAATTACGGCGAAATTGTTACCTGTTTGTGTCTTGATCTGGCGGTAGGCTTCTTCAGCTGCCATAACCGTATCAACGGCTATGCCTTCCTGAACGGGAACATTGTACTTTTTCAGTAATTCCTTAGCCTGGTATTCGTGGAGGTTCATGCTGTAAAAAATTTTTGCGAAGGTACGTGAATCGACTATTCAAAATTAACAGATAATATTCAGTGTTGTAACATTAATTTTACTATTTTTACGTACAAGCGCGTACATTCAATTGTAAAACAAACCTAAAACATGAAAAAAGTATTATTCGCATTAACAGGTATTGCATTTCTGGCTGGTACCTATTCTTTCAAACCCGCTACTGATAAGAAAGCGGCCACTTCTTTAACGGTAAACACTGCAAAAAGCCGTGTTGACTGGGTTGGCTCTAAAAAAGCTGATTTTCATACAGGCTATTTTCCGATAAAAAGCGGTTCTGTAAGTGTAGATGGCGGCAAATTAACCGGTGGTAAATTTGTGATCGATCTGGCTAATCTGAAAGTAACAGATGATGGTGGTGGAGAAAAATTAACCGGTCACCTGAAAACCCCCGATTTCTTTGATGTTGCCAAATTTGGTGAAGCAACCTATGAGATAACAAGTGTTACTTACACCGGTGAAGGCACTGCTGATATTAACGGTACATTGAACCTGAAAGGAACTTCATTGCCTGTTAAATTCACAACAATGATCCGCAGTAATGACGACAAAGGATTTTTTGCTCAGGCTTTCTTCAGCCTGGATCGTACTTTGTTTGGTGTGAACTATGGTATTGGTGCAGTTTCAAAAGATGTAGAACTGGCTGTGCACATTTTCGCTAAATAATCATCCTATTAATATCCCCAATAAAGAGCATCGGCCATTGGCTGGTGCTTTTTTATTTTACAGCGAATCACCGCAGAATGATTCGCTGTAACTTGCCATAAAATCATTCAGATGCCAGAGATAAAATTAAACACCATCAACCCGATTGAATTATCACCGGGGTATACTGCCCGTTTTGTGCATACAGAACATATGACCTTTTCTTTTCTGGATGTAAAAGCCGGGTCTGCCTCTGCCGAACATTCGCACCCGCAGGAGCAAGTGGCCATGCTAACGGAAGGGGAGTTTGAATTAACGATCGAAGGAACACCGGTACGTTTTGGTCCGGGTAGTGTGATAGTGATCCCCTCCAACGTGCGGCATTCCGGTCTGGCGATCACTGATTGTAAGCTGATGGATGTGTTTACACCGGTGCGCGAAGATTTCAGGGCCTTGTCGAAAAAATGAGCATCTTGCATTTCTAAAATTTTACATGATGTCAAAAATTGAAGTGGCTGCTTTAAAAGCCCATCCGTTGATAGACGGATACCTTGCCCGTTTTATTCATACAGAAAATATGACCTTTTCTTTTGTGGATGTGATTGCCGGTAAAACCTTACCGGAACATTCGCACATGAATGAACAGGTATCGATCATGCTGGAAGGGATTTTTGAATTAACGCTGAACGGAGAACCCATTCGTTTTGGTGCCGGTGAAGTGATCGTGATCCCATCTCATGCAAAACATTCAGGATTGGCGATAACTGATTGCAGGATATTGGATGTGTTTTATCCGGTGAGAGAAGATTATCGGGCGAAGTCGGAAGGAAAGTGAATATTGAATCCCGCCCTGCGGGATTCAATATTCAATATTCGGCTACGCCGATGCTTTCATTTTCCTGATCTCTTCTGTCAGTTTCGGCACTACTTCAAACAGATCGCCAACAATACCGTAATCGGCGGCTTTGAAGAAAGGTGCTTCGGGGTCTTTATTGATCACTACAATTACCTTACTTCTGTTCACACCTGCCAAATGCTGGATGGCACCGGAAATACCTAATGCAATATATAAATTGGGTGCTACCTGAACACCGGTTTGTCCTACGTGCTCATGATGCGGTCTCCAATGTGCATCGCCAACCGGACGGCTGCAGGCGGTAGCAGCGTGTAATTCTTTAGCGAGATCCAGTAATACGCCCCAGTTCTCTGGTCCTTTTAATCCGCGTCCGCCACTTACAACAATATCGGCTTCTGTTAAGGGAACTTCACCCACAACTTTATTTACTGCAGTGATTTTTATTTTAGAAGCATCTACCGCTACATTCAAAGCTACCACTTCAGCTGTTCCTTCACCTGCAACGGTTTTGTAACTGTTGGGATTGAGTGAAATCACTTTAATGGGAGAGTTGATACTTACATTAGCATATGCTTTACCGGAGAACACAGGTTTGCGAACTACAAATCCGTTACTCGTATCCGGTAAAGATGAAGCGCCGGCAACAATGCCTGCTTTCAATCTTGCAGCCACACGGGCAGAGACCGCTTTACCTGTTTGATTATGTGAGAACACAACTACGTTGGCGCCACTGGCGGTAACGGCTTCAGCAATTACTTTGGCATATAGCTGGGTGTCTACGTGGTTCAATGTTTCATTGGCAACCTGGTGTACTTTTTTTACACCATATTTACCTAATGCAGCCAGATCATCATTCACTGTGCCTAGCACTAATGCTTCGGCGGTAGTACCCAGTTGGTCTGCTACTTTTGCTCCATAGGTTAAAGCTTCGAATGATGCTTTTTTGATATGACCTTCGGTTTGATCTACAAATATGAGTACTGACATGTGTTACAATTTGAAAATTTGAAAATGTGGTAATTTGAAAATTTCTCCTGCTGATTTAAGAACTATCTGTACAAGTGTGCGACGCAACAAAAGCTGAAGGAAGAAATAAAGCCCGGTTCAAAATAACTCCAAACTCCAGACTTCAAACTCCAAACTTATATTGCTTTTGCTTCTTCGTGTAACAACCTCACCAGCTCTGCTACATTATCCGGGCTCACTAATTTCACGCCGGCTTTTGCGGGTGGTAATTCGTAATTCACAATACTGGTTAATGTTTCTATTGATGCGGGTTCTACCACCTGCAAAGGTTTTGTGCGGGCGGCCATGATACCGCGCATGTTAGGGATGCGTTGCTCGGAAATACCTTTCTGGCAGCTTACTACAACAGGCAGGCTCACTTCACATACTTCTTCACCACCTTCAATTTCGCGGGTAATACTGGCAGTGGTACCGTTGAGTTCAAATAAAGTAGCTAAAGAAACATAGGGTGCATCTACCAGTTCGGCAACCATACCACCAATAGAAGAACCGTTATAATCAATGGTTTCTTTTCCTGTAAAGATCAGATCGTAGGCGCCTTTTTTGGCTACTTCCGCAATCTGTGCGGCTATATAATAACTGTCGCTGCTATCCGTGTTTACCCGTATAGCTTCATCGCCACCTAAGGCCAATGCTTTACGGATGATGGGATCACAATCCGGTAATCCTACGGTTACGAGGTGAATGACTGTTGCAGGATCTTTCTCTTTCAATTCAATGGCGCGAACCAAAGCGTACCATTCATCGTAAGGATTGATGATCCATTGCACACCCGCTTCATCAAACTTCGTATTGCCATCGGTGAAGGCAATTTTAGAAGTGGTGTCGGGCGATTTACTTACACAGACTAAGATTTTCATACTGAAATAATTTGATCCGGGTTAAATAGTTGTTTATGCAACTATTAGCAAATATAGGAAGGATTTGAAAGTGGCAAAGTTTTGTTTGGGGAAAATATTTTAGAGTCTGGAGTTAGAAGTCTGGAGTTAGAAGTCTGGAGTTTGGAGTTAGGCTTTCACTCCAGACTTCTAACTCGAGACTCCAGACTTTCCCGCCTCCTCCCTACCTTTACCCCATGGACCGAATAGCCAAGATCAAGGAGTTTTTAGAAACTAATCCGAAAGACAATTTCCTGCGTCATGCGTTAGCATTGGAGTATATAAAACTGGAACAGGATGTTGCGGCGAAAGAGTTGTTTGAAGCCATTCTCACCGAATCGCCTGATTATGTGGGTTCTTATTATCACCTCGCCAAATTACTTGAAAAGCTGGAGCAGAAGGACTTAGCTATTGAATGGTACGAGAAAGGAATGAAGGAAGCTAAGAAAGCAGGGGATAATCATGCATATAGTGAACTCCAGGCTGCGTATGAGGATCTGGTTTATTGAGTAAACAGTTAAAAGTGAACAGTTAAAAGTGTAGATATTTTCAACTATTCACTTTTAACTATTCACTGACTTTCGATATCTTGGATACAATGTTTTCAACCGATTGCCATGAACACAACTGCCCGTAAATATGATCCTGTTGCGTATAAAACACCTACCGGTACCCAACTCAATTGCAAAGGCTGGATACAGGAAGCAGCTTTGCGGATGTTATTGAATAACCTCGATCCTGCAGTGGCTGAACGGCCGGATGAACTGATCGTATATGGGGGTAGGGGTAAAGCGGCCAGAAATTTTGAAAGCCTGGACCTGATCATCAAAGCCTTAAAAGATCTGGAGAACGATGAAACACTTTTGGTGCAGAGTGGCAAGCCTGTGGCAATGTTAAAAACACATAAAGATGCACCTCGTGTGTTGATCTCAAACTCGCAGCTAGTACCTAAATGGGCTACCTGGGAACATTTTACTGAGTTAGAGAAAAAAGGTTTAATGATGTATGGACAGATGACAGCAGGATCCTGGATCTATATTGGCTCACAGGGTATTGTGCAGGGAACGTATGAAACTTTTGCTGCCGTTGCTGATAAACATTTTGGCGGTTCCTTAAAAGGTACACTAAGTGTTACTGCCGGTTTGGGAGGAATGGGTGGTGCACAACCTTTATCGGTTACCATGTGTGATGGAGTTTGTTTGATAGCGGAAGTGGAAGAATGGCGGATAGATAAAAGACTGGAGACAAAATACCTGGATGTTAAATACACAACTATTGATGAAGCGATCGATCGTGCAATGGATGCCAGAGCGAAGGGAGAGGCTTTAAGTATTGGTGTATTGTGTAATGCCGTTCATTTATTGCAAAGATTGATTGAGAGAAATATACAGATTGATGTGCTTACAGACCAGACTTCTGCGCACGATCCTTTGATAGGGTATGTGCCGCATACTTTAACCAATGCACAGGCCAATGTTTTGCGTGAACAGGATCCTGCCGCTTATATTGAACGGAGTTATGATAGCATGAAACTGCATGTGGAACTTATGCTTGAATTACAAAAGCGGGGAGCCATCACTTTTGATTATGGAAATAATTTACGCGCAAGAGCTCAGGAGAGCGGATTGAGCAATGCTTTTGATTTCCCCGGATTTGTACCCGCGTATATCCGCCCACTATTTTGTGAAGGCAAGGGCCCATTCCGTTGGGCGGCATTGAGTGGAGATCCGGATGATATTGCCGTAACAGATGAATTGATCATCAATCTGTTTCCCAACAATAAAAACCTGCAGCGCTGGATGAAAATGGCGAAGGAAAGAATTGCTTTCCAGGGATTACCTGCGCGGATCTGCTGGCTGGGTCAGGGTGAAAGAGAAAAAGCAGGGTTGGCTTTTAATGAACTGGTAAAACAGGGAAAAGTAAAAGCACCGATTGTGATCGGACGCGATCATCTGGATACCGGATCCGTTGCCTCTCCTAATCGCGAAACAGAAGCTATGCTTGATGGCTCTGATGCAGTAGCCGATTGGCCGATCCTGAATGCATTGGTAAATACAGCCGGCGGTGCCAGTTGGGTAAGCCTGCACCATGGCGGTGGGGTTGGAATGGGGTATAGTATTCACGCCGGAATGGTGATCGTTGCAGATGGAACAGACGAAGCTGCTGCAAGACTTGCCCGTGTGCTCAGAAATGACCCCGGCATGGGCGTGATACGCCATGCGGATGCAGGTTATGATGTAGCATTGGATGTTTTGAGGAAAAATGGGTTATCTATCGTAGATCGTTTGAAATAACCCCTGTTAAAATTGGGTGATTTATGGCAGTTATTGCGTACAAATACCTGATAGGAGGGTTGCCGACGAATAGTATGTTTACAGTTGCCAATCAACTTTGTAAACATGGAATTACCAATCATACAAGACACCATTTTTGAGGTCAGGGGGCACAAGATCATGCTGGATCATGATCTGGCAAAACTGTATCAAACGCCTGTAAATTCAATGAACCTGGCAGTTAAAAGAAACCTGGAAAGATTCCCACCTGATTTTATGTTTCGCTTTACGAAGTAGGAATTTGCCTCTTTGAAGTTTCATTTTAATCCTCAAAGACGGGATGAAATAGGGTATCTATTTCTATTTTATACGTAAAAAGTATATCTTTATAGTATATACTTTTTGGATATGAAAAACCTGTCTTTAAAACTCGACGAAAAAGTGTTTATGGAAACTGAGAAAATAACAGAGGTATTGGCGGTACCCAGAAACCGGTATATCAATGCGGCCATTAAGTTTTATAATTCTCATAATGCCAAATTATTGCTAAGGAAAAAACTGGCAAGAGAATCTATGCTCGTGAGAGAAAATTCAATGGAAGTATTAAGAGAAATGGAACTACTTGAAGATGGCAATGAAGATTAAACAATACGATGTCTGGCTGGCAGATCTGAATCCGAGATTTGGAACCGAACCGGGTAAGCTAAGGCCTGTAGTGATCATTCAGACAGATCTATTGAATGAAATAGGTCACCCCTCAACCCTTGTTTGTCCGATAACAACACATGTGATACCCGATGCCTCTATCTTACGGGTGCATCTCAGCAAAAAAGAAGCGGGTACAACAAAACCTTCCGATATTATGGTTGACCAGGTGAGGGCAATTGATAACCAAAGACTCACCGACAGGATTGGTTCTCTCGATAAAATTTCTGTAAAGGCTTTACGTGAGAATTTAACTACTGTATTCGAACTATAGCTATTGTAAAAAAAGAAAGCCGCAGATTCGCAGATTATTTGATAATCTGCGAATCTGCGGCTTTACTGCTTATTGAACAATTCTGCTGTTAATGATTTCAACATTCAAAATTTCCCGCAGGGCGGGATTCAATATTCCTCAGCTTCCTCTTGATCCCCCTGTTTTAATGGGTTTCTTATTGGTGCCACCGGAAGCTTTTGTGCCGGGTTTGGCAATAAATTTTGAACCCTGCAGTCCACCCTTGGGGCCTTTGCTGCCGGATTTTCCGTTGTTCTTATTGTTTACGGGTAATGACATAATAATGGTTTTTACTTTTTGAATCGGATGGTAAGTTAAGTTGATTTTGTGTATTTTCAAACTTAACGCGTAAAGCTAAATGCTTAATGCGGAACGCAGAACGCTGGTAATTAAAACTGAATTGTATGGGAAAAGGAAGATTGGAGGCTTTTAGTGATGGGGTGATGGCCATTATCATTACCATTATGGTGTTGGAAATGAAAGTGCCGGAGGGCGATAAACTGGCCGATCTGCAGCCTTTGATCCCTGTGTTCATGAGTTATATCCTGAGCTTTGTAATGGTAGCCATTTACTGGAATAATCACCACCACCTGATGCATGCCACACATAAGATCAATGCCAGTGTTATGTGGGCCAATTCTCACCTGCTTTTCTGGTTATCATTGATGCCCTTTGCTTCTGGCTGGATGGGAGAGAATCATTTTTCTGCGATCCCGACTGCGCTTTTTGGGGTAGACCTTTTGATGTCGGGCGTAGCTTATTATATTCTTGCAAAATGTCTTGTAAAACTACATGGAGAAGATTCTACCTTAGGCAGGGCTGTTGGTAATGATGTAAAAGGCAGAATATCAGTAATCGTATATGCAATTGGAATTGCGTTAGCCTGTTACAATGGCTGGATCAGTTTGGGCTTGTATGCACTTGTGGCTGTTATGTGGTTTATACCGGACAGGCGCATAGAAAAGAAACTGGAAGAGGAATTGAGTAATTAGCGGGTTGACGGATTGCGGATTAGCGGATTATTGACGGATTATGTATGTGAACGAATCCGTTAATCCAATCTTCTCATTAACTCGTCGTCTATTTTTTTGAAGAGGTGGTAAGGTTTGTATACCCGCCACTCTGGAATTTCCATTAACTCTATATAGTAATTCAGTTTTTTCTTTTTGAAATCATATTGTGTGGCTTCGGGCATATTGAGGGCAACGATCCATCCGTTCTGTTCGCTTACTTCATCGTACCATTCCTGGTAATACTCTTTATCGCTGCTGTGAAAATTGAGAACGTTCTCTGTGATGAGTATGTATTTGTAAATGCCCAGGTTATATAACAGATCCATTACTTCCCGTTTCAGTTCCATGATGTCATTTTCAATGGCATCATTCCATTCGCCCAGTAATTCTATTATGGCAAAGTGGAGCTCATAGTCTACATAAATGATCTTGAGGTATAATGTGCGGCTGCCGAAATCATCCCATTGGGGATGTATATAGTAATTGTAAACGGTTTGGGAATATTCGAACTCACTATATTTTCTTCCAAAGAAGGGCGATTTCGGATCTTCTTCGGCTATATAAATATGACGCCAGTTATAAAAAGGTTCTATATCATGCATACACTTTCCTTATCCTAAGAGGCAGTTGCCGCTTCAACGGCTTTCTTTACACTGCCGTGTTTTAATAACAGGTCTTTGGCTTTCTCATAATCGGTTAAAGATAATCCATCCATTACCATTTTCACACCACGGTCTACCAGTTTTACATTGCTCAACTGCATGTTCACCATTTTATTATCTTCCACACGTCCTAACTGGATCATGATGGAAGTGGAGATCATATTCAAGACCAGTTTTTGTGCAGTTCCGCTTTTCATACGTGTACTGCCTGTAACAAACTCGGGGCCTACCACTACTTCCACCGGAAAATCGGCAGCTTCGGATACAGGTGAGTTCGGGTTACAGCTGATGCTTCCGGTAATAATTCCTCTCTTGCGGCATTGTTTCAGCGCACTGATCACATAGGGTGTGGTTCCGCTGGCGGCCAACCCAACAACAACGTCTTTATCGCTGATAAAATGTTTTTGCAGATCGGTCCATCCTTCTTCGGTACTGTCTTCGGCAAATTCAACTGCCTGGGTTATTGCTTTTTCGCCTCCGGCTATCAACCCGATTACCAAACCATAGGGCACACCAAAAGTGGGTGGACATTCGCTGGCATCAACAATACCTAAGCGACCGCTGGTACCCGCACCAATATAAAATAATCTTCCACCAGCCAGCATTTTATCGCTGATGGCCGATACTAATTTTTCTATCTGTGGTATGGCTTTCTCAACAGCAAAGGGCACGGTCTTATCCTCGTTATTGATATTCAACAGCAGATCGTGAATAGACATATTTTCTAAATGCCTGTAAGTGGAAGCCTGTTCAGTTACTTTAATAAAATCTGACATATCAGTGTTTTATTTATGATACGCTAATAAACCCTGCATGGGCGCTTTGATCACATTGCCTAATTCCAGTTCATAGGTATCGCAAAGGTCTTTCAATACATCTCTAAAACCAAATGCAATACTGCCGATAAAGTGAATGGGTAATGTCCAGCTCTCGCGGTATTTATATAGATGGGTGAAAAAGAAATCGTTTAATCCGTCTTCAATAATATTCTCGATCATATAATGCCCCCGGTTCTCGGCCAGAAAAATGGCATAAGAAGCGAGGTATCGGTTGGCTAATGGCTGCTTGTATACATGGTCCAGTATTTCAATAGTGGATACCTGGAAACGTTTTTCAAAACGGGATCTCAGGTCTTCATCAAATGTGTTATAGAGATAGTATTGAACCACTTTTTTACCCAGATAGGCACCGCTGCCCTCATCTCCGAGTACATAACCCAGTCCCGGGCTGTTCTTCACGATCTTTTTTCCATCATAATAACAGGAATTGGAACCCGTGCCCAGGATACAGGCAATTCCTTTATTATGACCGCAAAGTGCCCTTGCTGCAGCCAGCAGATCGGTTTGTACTTCAATTTTGGCTTTAGGAAAAAGGGTTTTCAATACTTTTTTGATGATGGAAGCATTGTCTTTATTGCTCAATCCGGTTCCGTAAAAATGGATATCTGTAACGGAAGCATTCTTTAGTTTGGGGAGCAGTTCTTTGCCAAGCAGGGTCATGATCTGGTCCGGACTGAGAAAATAAGGACTGATACCCTGCGTAAGGATCGTTTTCGTTTTCCCATCCGCCACCAGTTTCCATTCGCATTTAGTGGCGCCACTGTCAGCAATCAATTTACCGGGCATAGTCTTATATTAAATTGGAAGTGCAAAGTACGAACGTATTATAAAAACGAAGAGATTCGTACCTCCTGCTTCACAGTTCATACTTGAAATTATGTGCAACTTATGCCATTCATACTAAATGGCAAACCTTTCGATCGGCATTCAAACATTAATAATGATATTTGCAGCTGTTCATTCAGCTATTTAGATGCGTATTTATGGGAAGTAAAAAGTTACAGATCTGGTTGCCGGTATTATTTGCAGTGGTAATGGTATTGGGTATGATGATCGGCTACCAGTTAAAGGAGAAAACCCTGGGTAACCGTTTTTTTAATCTCAGCAGAAGAACTTCTTTGCAGGAACTGGTTGAACTGATCAAGGGTAAATATGTTGACAGGGTTTCTGCCGACAGCATTACCCAATTGGCTGCCGATGAATTATTGTCGCATCTCGATCCCCATTCAGTTTTTATCCCTGCCGACCATCTTAAAGAAGTGAATGAAGAAATGATGGGTAATTTCCAGGGTATTGGTGTAGAATTTCAGATCATGGATGATACTGTGAACGTGATGAATGTGATGAAAGATGGCCCCTCTGCCAAAGCAGGATTGGAAACCGGTGATAAATTCATTAAAGTAAACGATAGTATAATTATTGCGGGCAAAAAAATGCAGCCGGATGATATCCGCAAATTGTTGCGTGGTGCCATGAATACAGAAGTAAAACTGCAGTTGTTAAGGGGTAATGAAAAAAAAGAGGTGAAGATCATCAGAGGGGTAATACCTGTGTCGCCTGTTGATGCTGCTTATATGATCAATGCCGAAACCGGTTATCTGCGGATCAACAAATTTGCAGAGCGTACCTATGAGGCCTTTATGCAGAGTATGGAAAAACTGCAGAAACAGGGTATGAAACAACTGATCCTCGACCTGCGGGGAAATGGCGGTGGGCTGATGAAAGAAGCCACGGATATTGCCGATGAATTTTTGAGTGAAGATAAACTGATCGTATACACAGAAGGTGAGCATATGCCCCGATTTGAATACAGGTGTAAACGGGATGGCATATTTGAAAAAGGCAAGCTGGAAGTATTGATCGATGAGGGCACAGCTTCAGCGAGTGAGGTATTGGCGGGTGCTTTACAGGATTGGGACAGAGCCACTATCATTGGCAGAAGATCATTTGGTAAAGGCCTTGTACAACAACAGTTTCAGTTAACGGATGGTAGTGCTGTGCGGTTGACCATAGCCAGGTATTATTCGCCGCTGGGAAGAAATATCCAGAAACCCTATACCAAAGGAAAGGCTCAATATGAAGAAGAACTGGCCGACCGTTTTCACAATGGGGAAGTGGTAAAAGGGGATACTGTAAAACCGATGGGTAAGCCTTTTAAAACCCCTGGTGGAAGAACAGTTTATGGTGGTGGCGCTATCACACCGGATATTTTTGTCCCTTTTGATACCACACACAAAGATCCTGCAGTGGTTAAAATGTATTATAAATACACAGTAGGCAGTTTTGTCTATAATTATTATATCCAGAACCGGACTTTCTTTAACAGTATAACAACACCTGCCGATCTGGCTGAAAAGTTTATACCCGGTGAAAAAGAATGGGCAGGTTTGGTATCTTTTGCCAAAAAAGATACGATTCAGTTAACGGGAATCAAAGAAAAAGACAAAAAAGAGGTGTTACAAAGGGTACAGACCATGATGGCCAGACAGATATGGCGTAATGAAGGGTATTTTGAAGTAGGCAACCGCAACGATATTACAGTACAAAAAGCGATCGAACATTTGAAATAAATGTACCAGGGAAAGCGGGTTGCACCGTGTATAACCCTGGGGTATAGAATCGTTTTTTAGTTTGGCTTTTTTCATTTTAGTTTGCAGCAGATTTGGCTGACGGATCTATCAAAAACAATACGGTTATGACAATTGAAAGTTTTAAAGGGTTATCACACGAAGAAAAACTGAAAACATTGAAGTTTTCAGGTGAATTATTAGGTTCATATGATCGCAACAGCGAGAATAATGGCCCTAAAACTCCGGGTGATATCTTTGCTGTGGGCGATTTCTGGGTGTATTTAAGTGATGATGAAGAACTGATCATCCCAACCCGCAGGAACCCATTGCATGTAGAGGAAGAAGAAGACTAATACCGTGAGTGGTGAGTGATCGCTCCGATTCTTACTCACGACTGACGCTTCACGTTCACGAACATAACTGCACTTAGGAATAACGTTTACAGCGACGCTCTTAAGGTAAGATAGAAAGGTATTTCTATATGCTGAACGGATTGCTCTAATACGAGTTCTGCCGTTTTTTCTCCCATCATCTGAAAATCTGTAGAGATCGTTGTGATCCCATTGAGGATGATCTTCTTTAACGGGGTTTCGTTATAAGAGATCAATCCAACATGTTTTCCCAGTTTCATTTTTGTGGCTAATATTTTTTCGATCAATATAACCAGATCGTCCTCCATCAGATTAATATACGCTTCACCTTCTTTGATGGGTTCATTGGCAATATTGTGTACCACTTTATAGTTGAAGGCGTACTGCTGACAGAACCTCGTGAAACCCTTTAAGATCTCTGCAGGGTGGTAGGTATAAAATGGTTCGATGATCTTGATGGTATGGTATTTGGCCAGTTGGGGTAAGGCCTGCTCCAGAGCGCTGTAAATATCTTTTTCAAAATTTTCATATACAGCACCGTATTTTCCTCCGATACCGGGAACAAGTTTATCCAAAAGGATCAGTTTGTCTTTGGGGATCTGGTTAATCACATCGTGTGCATTTTCGCCACCATCCTTAAAATGGGGGATGATCACATAATGCGTGTAATCCTTTTTGGTATTCTGTATTAAGCGTTTGAAAAAATCAAAATCGTTATTATAAATATAAAAGTCAACCGATGCCAGTTCTCCCAATGAAGTAACAAAAGCATCGTAAATGATCTTTTTGTGGGGACTGAGTTTGTTGAACAGTAAAAAGATCTTGAGTTGCTGTTTCAGGTTGGTGTCCTGCACAAAATATCCTTTGCCGGGAACCGAACCGAGTACACCAATATTCTTGAGGTATTTATATCCTTTCTCTGCAGTATCCCTTGAGATCTCGAATTCAAAACTCAGTTCATTGATGGAAGGGAGCAGTTCTTCTTTTTTGATTTTGCCATCGCCAATGGCTTTGATAATGGAATTGGCCAGTTGCAGATACTTGGGAGTAGCTGAAAAATAGTCGATGAATAAATGCTGAAAAACGCTTTTCTTTTTCATGATGGCCGGTATTCGAACCTGGTGCCGCAGGCAAAATCGTTTTCAAACTTAGGGATTAAGTGCAATATTTCTTAAACAGAAAATCAGTCTTTTAGATAAAAACATATCAAAAATGGCTTAACCATGATGGTACATGACAGCGAATTGCTGATGAATGATAGCTTTGGTATGCTTAAATTGATTTGCTTAGCCATTTAGAAATTAACTGAACATGGGTGTAATCCTCGGTGTCATTTTCCATTTTATAGGCGGTTTCGCCTCAGGCAGTTTTTACATGCCGTACAAAAAAGTAAAAGGCTGGAGCTGGGAAAGCTTCTGGATCATAGGTGGACTGTTTTCCTGGCTGATAGTTCCGCCGGTTGCAGCTTATCTCACCATTCCCGGTTTTGCTGAGATCATCAAAGGCAGTTCTTCACAGATACTTGGCACTGTGTTTCTCATGGGGCTCTTATGGGGAATTGGCGGGTTGATGTATGGACTGGGAGTACGTTATCTGGGTATGAGCCTGGGCAATTCGGTGATCCTTGGTTTTTGTTCTGCGTTCGGATCCCTGATACCGGCTATCTACTACAATTATGTACCTACGCCCGGAAAAGAGAACATGACCATCAGTTTTATGATGCAAAATACGGGCGGCCAATTTGTATTGCTGGGTGTGCTGGTTTGTATTTTGGGGATCGCTATCTGCGGTCGTGCCGGAATGATGAAAGAGAAAAGCCAGTCAGAAGAACTGAAAAAGGAAAGTGTGGGTGAATTCAGCCTGGTAAAAGGGTTGGTTATTGCAACGATTTCTGGTATCCTGAGTGCCTTCTTCAATTTTGGAATTGAAGCCGGAAAGCCCATGGCTGAAGTGGCCAATGCCAACTGGCAGTTAACACACCCGGGTATGGGTAATTTCCTTTTTCAGAACAATGTCATTTTTGTGGTGATCTTATGGGGTGGACTCACTACCAATTTTATCTGGTGTATGATCCTGAATGCACGTAATAAATCCTTCGGTGATTACACAAATAAAGCAACCCCGCTTGCTAAAAATTATTTATTCAGTGCATTGGCCGGTACTACCTGGTTCTTACAATTCTTCTTCTACGGAATGGGTGAGAGCAAAATGGGTAATGGAGCCAGTTCCTGGATCTTGCACATGTCGTTCATCATTTTAGTAGCCAATATGTGGGGTATCAGTTTAAAGGAATGGAAAGGGGTAAGCCCAAAAACAAAAACAACCATTACGATAGGCATATTAACGATCATCGCTTCCGTTATGATCGTTGGATATGGCAATTCGTTACCTAAATAATAGTAAAATAAATATCCCGTTTATGTCTGTGAATTCTGTAGCCAAGTACAAGTATGTGAGTTATCTGTGGGATGATGCCAAGGCAGCATCCATGGCAGGAGATGAAGTGGCTTTGTTGATATACCGCTCCAATCTGTTGGGAGCCGATCTGCGATTGACCAATTATGGCGGGGGCAATACATCCTGCAAAGCCATGGCTAAAGATCCACTCACCGGAAAAGAAACCGAAGTGATGTGGGTAAAAGGAAGTGGCGGAGACCTGGGTACGCTGAAAGCCAGCGGCCTGGCAGCTCTGTATGTAGACAGGATGCGCAGTCTCAAAAATGTGTATCGCGGTATTGACCAGGAGGATGAGATGGTTGAATTGTTCAATCATTGTATTTATGATCTGGCATCTAAAGCACCATCCATTGATACGGCTTTGCATGGATTTCTTCCTTTTAAACATATCGACCATTTACATCCTGATGCGGCGATCGCTATTGCTGCGGCAAAAGATGGTAAGAAAATTACGCAGGAATTATTCAACGGAACGATAGGATGGGTAGAATGGCAGCGGCCGGGTTTTGACCTGGGTCTGCAATTAAAAGCCTGTCTGGATGCCAACCCCGGTATCCGCGGTATTATGCTTGGCTCGCACGGATTATTTACCTGGGGAGATACAGCGTATGAAAGTTATCTCAACACATTGGATGTGATCGAAAGATGTGCCCAGTATATTGAAGACAAGGTTTCAGCAAATAATACAGTGTTTGGTGGTGAGAAGCTGGCAGCGCTTCCGAAAGAAGCAAGATTGGCCAAAGCTTCAGAACTGGCTCCGGTATTAAGGGGTTTTTGTTCTTCTGAAAGAAAGATGATCGGACATTTTACCGATGATGATCGGGTGTTGAATTTCATCAATTCAAATGATCTGGAAAGATTGGCTCCATTAGGAACTTCTTGTCCCGACCATTTCTTACGCACCAAGATCAGTCCATTGGTATTGAACATCACACCTGATGAAGACCTCTCTGATGTAGATGCCATCAAAGAAAAATTAACACCTCAATTTGAGGCATACAGAAAAATGTATGCGGAATATTATAACACCTGTAAACATCCGAACAGCCCGGCAATACGTGATGCCAACCCGGTGGTGATCTTATATCCCGGAGTAGGAATGTTCACATTTGCAGTAAATAAACAAACCGCAAGAGTGGCTGCTGAATTCTACAACAATGCCATTAATGTAATGCGTGGTGCAGAAGCGATCTCAACCTATACTTCCTTACCCAGACAGCAAGCGTTTAATATTGAATACTGGTTACTGGAAGAAGCCAAGTTACAACGTATGCCCAAACCCAAAGCCTTATCGGGCAAGATCGCTTTGGTTACCGGCAGTGCGGGTGGTATCGGAAAAGCGATTGCTAAGAAATTTGCCAATGAAGGGGCTTGTATCATTATCAACGATAACGATGCTGAGCGACTGGCATCAGCCAAAGAAGAATTTCAAAAACAATATGGCAACGATGTGTTTACTGCGGTGTTGCTGGATGTAACCAAACGCGCAGATATTGCAAATGCTTTTGCAACAGGTGCCCTGGCTTTTGGGGGTGTGGATATTATTGTGAACTGTGCAGGACTGTCTATCTCCAAAACCATAGAAGATCATACAGATAAAGATTGGGATCTGTTATATGATGTATTGGTAAAAGGCCAGTTTGTTGTAACCCAGGAAGGTGTTAACATCTTACGCAAACAGAATTTGGGAGGTGATGTGATCAATATTGTAAGTAAGAATGCATTGGTAAGCGGACCTAATAACGCAGGTTATGGTTCTGCCAAAGCGGCCCAGTTGCATTTGAGCAGACTGAATGCTGCCGAACTCGGTAAGGACAAGATCCGAGTGAATGTAGTAAACCCCGATGCAGTGATCAGCGACAGCAAGATCTGGCAAAGCGGATGGGCAGAAGGCCGTGCCAAAGCCTATGGAGTAAAAGTAGAAGAACTGCCTCAGTTCTATGCAAAAAGGACCTTGCTGAACGAGATCATCAATCCCGGTGATATTGCGGATGCATGTTTCGCTTTCACCGGAGGTCTATTAAATAAATCAACCGGAAATGTAATGAATGTAGATGGCGGAGTAGCCGCAGCATTTGTAAGATAAGATTCAATTTTTTACGACAAGCAGTCGAATGGGTTGATGGTTGTCTAATTGTCAACCCGCTTTTTTTTGTGAATCGGTAGTCGTGAATCGTGAGTATGATCTTCTGAATTCACTCACGACTGACGATTCACGAAAATCATTTTCGATACAAAACAATGCCATGCACAGAGTCGCTTTTAAAATGCAGTTACACAAGGGTTGTGAAGAGGAGTATCAACGGAGGCATGAGGCTTTGTGGCCAGATCTGCAGGAATTGCTGCAGCAAACGGGGATCAGCGAGTATTCGATCTTTCTGGATGAAACAACTGGCTCTCTGTTCGGTGTACTGAAGATCAGTAACCCGCTGAAACTGGATGAACTGCCTTCACATCCCGTGATGCAAAAATGGTGGGCTTATATGAAAGACATTATGGATAGCAACCCGGATAATTCACCGGTAAGTATACCATTGCGTGAAGTATTCTATTTACCTTAAATGATTGGAACAAAACGATAGACCATGTTGATTGAAAAGAAAACGCTTGCAGAACATAACGATAGTTTGTTGTTGCAACACACTCGCCGTTTCGCCTATACTGCGGAAACCATTCCCAATGTAAAAGAGATCATTACAAAACTGAAAGCGTTTCAGATCGCCATTCCCTCATGGGCCTTGGGTACCGGAGGTACGCGTTTTGGAAGATTTGGTGGTGGAGGAGAACCCCGTTCCTTAGAAGAGAAAATGGAAGATGTGGGATTGCTTCATCAACTGAACCGATCAAGCGGTGCTATCTCACTCCATATTCCATGGGATATACCTTCTGATGCAGCAAAGATCCGCTCACTCGCTGCCCAGTATGATCTGCGTTTTGATGCAGTGAATTCAAACACCTTCCAGGACCAGCCGGGTCAGTCACATAGTTATAAATTTGGATCATTACAGCATGTAGACAGATCAGTTCGTAAACAGGCAGTTGATCATAATATAGAAGTCATTAAACATGGTATTGAACTGGGTTCAAAATCACTTACCGTATGGCTATCGGATGGTTCCTGTTTTCCTGGGCAATTGAATTTCAGGAAAGCTTTTGAAAATACACTGGCAGGGTTGCAGGAAATTTACGCTGCATTACCTGCTGACTGGAAAGTATTTGTTGAGTATAAAGCTTTCGAACCCAATTTCTATTCCATGACAGTGGGCGATTGGGGACAATCGTATTTATACGCCAATAAATTAGGCGATAAAGCCTATACTTTGGTAGATCTCGGACACCATTTACCCAATGCCAATATTCAACAGATCGTTGCTCTTTTATTGAATGAAAAAAAATTGGGGGGCTTTCATTTTAATGATAGCAAGTATGGTGATGATGATCTGACGGTAGGTAGTATCGACCCCTATCAGTTATTCCTCATATTTAATGAACTGGTTGAAGGAATGGATGCACGCGGAATGAACCATGCCAATGATCTTGGCTGGATGATTGATGCTTCACATAATGTAAAAGATCCGCTGGAAGACCTGATACAGAGCGTAGAAGCCATCAAGATCGCTTATACTCAGGCTTTGCTGGTAGATACCAAAGCATTGGTGCAGGCTCAGGAAAATAATGATGTAGTAAAAGCACAGGAAATATTACAACAGGCTTATCGCACAGATGTACGACCCATTGTTGCAGAAGCCCGCTTGCAGGCCGGAGCAGCCATTGATCCCTTACAATTATTCAGAAAGGAAAAAGTGAGAGAGCAATTGGTAAAAGTAAGAGGGGAGAAGACCGTGGCAACAGGACTGTAGAATATTGAATATTGAACAAGGAATTTTGAATTCCGAATGGGTTCTTAATTACTTCAACATTTAATATTCCTTGTTCAATATTCAATATTTTTAATGAGACATTTATTTTCGGTTGTTTATGAACCCCATTCCTGTTATTGCCATATTTGATGTTGGAAAAACAAATAAGAAGTTCTTTCTTTTCAATGAACAGTACCAGATCGTATTAGAACGTTCTGCAAAGTTTGACGAAACAAAAGATGAAGATGGTTTTCCTTGTGACGATGTAGAGGCTATACGCGAATGGGTAAATAGAGGCATCAAAGAAGTGATGAACCTGCAGCAGTTTACAGTAAAAGCCTTTAATTTTTCTGCTTACGGTGCCAGCTTTGTGCATATCGATGCAAAAGGTGAACCGGTTACTCCTCTTTACAATTATTTAAAACCTTACCCTCCGGAACTTCAGCAAAAATTTTATTCAGATCATGGAGGAGAAACCGGGTTTTCGGTACTTACCGCTTCACCGGTGTTAGGTAATCTGAATTCAGGAATGCAACTGTATTGGTTGAAAAATGTAAAGGAGGTATTCTATAAAAGAATACACCATTCATTACATCTTCCTCAATACATCAGTTATTTAGTATCCGGAAAAAAATATTCAGAAATAACCAGTATCGGTTGTCATACGGGATTGTGGGATTTTACAAAGAACACATATCATGATTGGGTGAATACAGAAGTGGTTGACCCAAAATTTCCTGAGCTCTTTCCATCTGATCAAGTAATCGAGGTAAAACTGAATGGTAAGATGGTCAAAACTGGACCGGGTTTGCATGACAGCTCTTCTGCATTGATCCCTTATCTCGCAGGTTTTAAAGAACCATTTATATTGATCTCCACCGGAACCTGGTGTATCAGTTTCAATCCTTTTAATGAGGAGCCGCTTACAACAAAAGAATTGAAACAGGATTGCCTTAGTTATTTGACTTTCCAGGGTAAACCCGTAAAAGCCTCCCGTTTATTTGCGGGTAATGAGCATGAACAGGAAGTGAAGCGGTTGGCGAAACATTTCAATGTGCCGGTTGATGAGTATAAGCAGGTTGTATTTGTTCCGGCGTATTTTAAGAAAATAAAAAGAACGGCAGATGCAGGCACCGCTTTCTCACAAAAAGTACTGACCGGTTTTTCCAACTATGC
>CANGOX010000048.1 GCA_947455605.1 Chitinophagaceae bacterium | reverse complement strand
CCAAAATACCTCCAGTACAAATGTGACTGTGTATGCAGTTACAGCCACACCTTCGATCACCGTAAGCAATGCAGACGCCTTCTGTAATAAGATCACACTTACAGCCAGTGCAGGAACAGCCTATCAATGGATGTCTGGATCAACACCTCTGGCTAATACACAACAATTAAGTTTAGGACAGTCAAATGGTGATGGCGTTTACAGCGTAACCGTAACGGCTAACGGATGCACCAGTGCACCGGCTTATTATACTTTCAGTAAACAGACACTCGCAAGCAGTTATACCATTTTGGCTACCAAAGAAATTGAACTGGGTGAAAACAATACAGTTGCATCAGGAAGCGTAGGTGTTACAACAGTGAATGGAGAAGCAAAGTTTCATAAGAACAGTTCTGTATCCTCTCCGGGATCATTTGTAAAAGCAAAGAAGATCACCAAAGATGGTACCGGTATTGTGATCTCTAATCCGATCTATGCAGCTGCAACGGGTATCACACTTCCCACCATGTATCTGAATACCGCTAACACCAATGCCCTGCCTAATAAAGAAGTGGCAGCAAACAGTACCACCACTGTAAACGGTAATTACAAGAACCTTACTTTAAAGAAAGGATCCAACACAACCCTTACCGGTAGTACATTTGGAACCATCCGTGTAGAGCAAGGTGCAAGAGTTAGTTTCACTGCTACCACCATTAATATGGATAGGTTACAGGTAGTAAAAGGACCAAGAACCGGTTACAGTTATGTACGTTTTGCAGCAGATACCAAAGTATTGGTGAGCGGCAGTGTAAGCATCGGCAGCCAGGTATTTATTAATCCGGATAATAACAAAGTAACTTTCTACATGGGTGATAAAAAGTCTGATGATGAGAAATTCACGGTAAAAGGTGGCGATACCAAAGTGTACGCCAATATCTATATGCCGAATGGTAAACTGAAAGTTACCGGTGGTTACCGCTACGGTGATTATGGTAATGGCAGAGGCGATTGTGATGACGACGATGATGATGACCGTTACTTTGGTCTGGGTACGAGCTATGTGTACATGACAGGTTTATTCATTACCGAAGAAATAGAAGGCAATGGTAAGAATGTGGTATGGAACAGTTTCGATTGCAGTGCAGGACCGGTTTCACTGATCAATTATACACCTGCTGTATGGGTATCTGCGGCTACAGAAGATAAATCAGCCACCAGTGAAGAAGAACTGAAAGTAACGATAATGCCAAACCCAAGTACCACATACTTTACTTTGAAACTTGAAAGCAGATATGCCACACCAGTTGAGTTAAGGGTTATGGATGCGAGGGGTAGAGTGGTGGATGCAAAATCTAAATTGGGTTCTAACAGTACACTGCAAATCGGACAGGCATACAGTAGTGGAACATACTATGCAGAATTGATCCAGGGTATGAGGAAGAAAGTGGTACAGTTGGTGAAGGTTGTTAATTAGTAATTAATAGTTAGTAGTTAGTAATTGAGAGAGGGGTGTTTGCGGGTGTAGAAGAATGGGTTTTAGTCCTCAATTGATAATACAGGCAGCCATCCATTTTAGGTGGCTGTTCTGCTTATAACCGTGCCTTTGTGCCTTTGTGTGCAAATAAAATCTCACACGTGGCACAAAGGCACGGTTTAAAGTACTCGAATTAAATATTTATTGATTTGCCTGGAATGAAGTTTGTATTGAACCTGTGATTTTTTTTCTATTAACCTGACCAATTACTAACTACTAACTACTAATTACTAATTAATTCGCAAGAATTTCATACTTACTCTTCGGCCTTAAATTATCAAGCCATTTATAACCTCGTAGTTTCAGCTCATCATGATTGGCTTTGCGCATGGGGTACATGGTGCCATCGAAACCACGAACAAATGTTACGCGTTTTAATTTGCCTTCCTCAAAACGTATATCCATCAGATCAGAATTGTTTTTGGCTACCCCGGTGAAGCGCTTGTTCTCATCCTGGCCATAGTAAACATTCTCTGCATTACCCTTGGCACGCAGGAAATTGATCTTACCATCAATAAAAAATGCATTGATACTGGTGCCTTTTACCTGGTTAAAATATTTGGTACTGTCAACCCGGCTGATGGCCATGGCATTTTCAAATACATTCAAACTTTCAGGCTTTTTGTTTTTGATGAAGAGGTAAATTGTATCGCCTGTGATCTGGTTTTCCTGTGCCCAAACAATAGGGCTGGTAAATAAACGGAAAACGGAATCTTGTAAAGAGTAGAATAAACTATCGCCACGGGCCTGTAAGGAATCGGAATAGATCTTTACATGATAATAGGCTTCAAAATATTTGGCTGTGCTGTCAGGTTTGGATTTTGCTGTGTCTATTGCATTGCTTTTACTACGACTGGTATCCATTTGCCGGATCTCTGGCACATAGCGGCTCTTCATCAGGTCTGATAACCGTGCCGTGTATAAAGTATCTGCTGTAACAAAGATGGAATCCTTTCCCTGTTTGATCAGCAGGATGGGTTTCTCAGTAGCGAGTAAAATATCTTTCTTTCTATCGGTCTTGATATTATTGGCGATCATATCAAACCCCTGTGCTGTATCCTTTCCTCTGTATACCGCATTACCCCTGAACTCGCTGAGTTTGGTGGAATCATCAAAAGCCATGTCATCTGCCGTAAATGTATAGGTACTGTCATCGATCACCGAACGTTTGAACAGCATGCCTTTTTTATTCTTCCGGTCAAAATATCCTTCCCTGGTTTTAATTACCCGCTTCGAACTATCGGTGATCACGGTAGGAGAGGTGAAAGTGGCAATTTCGGTATTGGTATTATACTGCAGCGTATCCGTAACAATTTTATATTCCGGATCGATCAACACTACTTTTCGTTTAAAGAGTACATCCTTGGTCTCACCATAATAATACCCCTCGGTACTGGTAAGAACGGTTTTTCTGTTTACCAGTTTACCTCCTTTTAAATAAGTACCGATCTTAATGGTTACATCATATTCCAGTTCCTCGGTAGTTAAAGTGCCCTTGCCATCCGTAAGTCTTACTTTCTTACTCAGGAATGCTTTTTTCTCCTTGCCTAAATATTTAAGGTATTGCGCATAAGTATGCACACTATCGGCATCATTGATGTGTACGTTGCCAAATGCTTCGAGTGAATTATCAATTTCATTCCACACAGCACTATCGGCATAGAATAGGGTCTTATCCTGTTTTACCTTGGCTTTACCCACAAGAATGGTAAAACGGTGAACAGAATCAACAGTATTGAGGATGATCTTATCGGCCGAGAGTATCTCTAAATATTTGCCTGCCTGCTGAACCGTATCTGCAGGGTTTCGCTGTGCCAAAACAGGCGAGAGTATCGCCAGCAGGGCAATAAAATATATAAGCTTTTGTAACCGCATGAATTTATTTCTTTGTGGAATCCGAAACCGGTAAGGGTGCCAATAAAGGGCCACTCTTATCTTTTTTACCAAACACAGAAATGTTTACATAGCGTTTGGGATGTACACGAAGATCGTCCATTAGAATATTGGCACTACGAACGGTATTGGTAAGATTATCATAAAGTGCTTTATCATTCATCAGCTTACCTAAGGAGCCTTCTTTAGACCCTACTTTCTCCAGAATGCTGTTCAGATTGGTGATGGTGCTCTTCAGTTTGTCTACCGTTCCGGCAATATCCGATTTGGCGAAATTGTCGGTGGTCTTCTCTACATTGGTGAGCATCTTCGTAACCTTCTCATTATTATCCGACAGGTTCTTGGTAAAACTTGCCACATTATTCATCGATTGTGTGATGGCTCCGGATTGCTGGTTCATCATTCCCTGAATAGAAGCGGAGGACACCACCAGACTGGCCGTTACCTTATTGATATTGGCGATCACTTCCTGCAGGTTATTCTTGGTATTGGGGTCGAAGATGGTATTGATATTCTTTAATACGCTATCTAAAGAATGTATCGTGGTTTTTATCTGGTCACCTACAGGCCCGAGTTTATTCATTACATCGCCCAATAATCCTGAAGTTGACGCCGTTAATACAGTATCGCCCGATTGCAGGTATTGTTTGCCATCACCCAGCGCAATCTGAATGCTGGCCGCACCCAACGGATTGTCTTTGATGCTGGCCACAGAATTTGCCGGTATATTATATGAATCCTTTAGTTTGATACCTACAATGATCGATGAAAGGTTCTTGTCTGAATTTTCTATTTCAAATACTGACCCAACCTGAAAACCGTTGATGTATACGGCATTGGACACCATGATACCCTTGGTATCCGTATACTTGGCATAGATAAAATTACCTGTTTTAAAAAGGGTCTTTCCTCTCAAAAAATTAAAACCAAGTATCAATAAAGTGATGGCGATGGCGGTAAGAGCACCCACCTTCGTTTCGTTTGATATCTTCATAGAACACAAATCTAAGGTTTCTTCCTGTGACGGTTACGGCTAAAGGGGCTAAAATGAGGGGCTATTTGCCGTTACCAGTCCCGGATAACTGTTTCTCCAGTGAATATTTGTAGCGTTTTAGGGATCTGACCAATACTTCGCAGATCTGCTGCTGGCCTTCCTGGCTGTTCAGGTAATCTTCTTCCTCGGGGTTGGATATAAAACCGGTTTCTACCAAAACAGCGGGCATGGCCACTGCCTGTAATACCCATATCCCTTTCTGCCTTTGTTTGGCTTCTCTGCTGATACGGCCTACTTTCTGAAATTCTTCTTCAATGGTTAGTGCCAGACTGGTACTTCTTGTGAAATAAGATTGGGTCTTCATATTGATGATCATCATCTTGGCCGGATCGCGGGGGTTGAAGTCTTTCAGTTCTTTGGCTGAAACACTGTCCAGATAAAGATCTTCATTGGCACTGATGGCTTCTTTGGCTGCATTACTCTTATCTACCCCATAAATAAAGGTTTCTGTGCCCTTGGCAGAGTTGGGGGTGTACCAAACCCGGTAGTCCTTCACTTTTACCGTATATGCTTTCTTTTTTTTGCCCTTACCCTTATACCGGGTTTCTTCCTTGTAACCTATGAATTCACTGTGTTTTTGAGGGCCGCCACCTTCATTTACGTGTATACAAACAAAAAGATCGCCTTTTTCGCGGTTTGCTATCTGTGCTTTGCGGGTAACCGGGTCAAAAATATCGGTTCGGCGGGTCATATAGGTCTCAACATCCGGCATTTCATCGCGCAGCATACTATCGAGCTTTAATGATATAGCCAATGCAATTTCGCTCTCATGTGAGTATCTGCCTGATGCCCCCCTGTCGGTTCCGCCATGTCCGGGATCGATAATGATCTTTTTGAGTGCCTGCTTCTGAATGGGTTTTTTAGTGTCTGGATTGAATGAAACCAGGCACAGGCTTACCAAACTTAACAAAACCAAAGCAGCATTTTTTCTCTCCATCATATCATTTCGTTAAAGGATTTTGCCTGAAATAGCTTTTACACAGCTAAGGCCGTATTTTTGTCGCCGAAACATGAGTATACTCCGCAAAATTAACGCAAAAACGACCCTGGCTATTGTTGTAGCGGCTTATTTGCTCATATTAACGTTTTATGTGAACGCGCAGGTGCGCAGGGTTGATCAATTGGCGAACAAAGAAACTTCTGCAGATACGATTTTCCCGAAAACCCCTAAGGATACTACGAAACAGGCCTCTGTAAAACCGGTACTGCTGGATTCTACCGGCAAACCATTATCCGATTCAGTAGTACATGTAGATTCGATCATGATGTCGAAAGACTCCGTAGATGCCATTGTTAAATACGCGGCAGAAGACTCGGGTGTATTGATCGTTGATACCAAGCAGCTCAAATTATATGGCAAGGCCAAAACGGATTATAAGGATCTGAATCTGGAAGCGGCCATTATTGATTTTGACCAGCAAACTTCTGTGGTAAAAGCATATGGGGCTCTGGACAGTACCGGAAACCCCATGTCAAAGCCCCAATTCAAACAGGGAGAGATGACCACTGTGAGTGATTCGATCGCGTATAATATGAAGACCGGTAAGGGGTTGATCAAAAATACTTTTCTGCAGGAAGGGGAGATCTTTCTGAATGCCCGATCCCTGAAAAAGATCAATGCTGATGAGATCTTTGCCCGCGATGCCCGTTTTACCACCTGTAACCTCGATACCCCTCACTTTGCCTTCCGTACCAGAAGAATGAAGATCGTGAACAATAAACTGGGTGTTACGGGTCGGGTATACCCGGAAATTGAATCCGTGCCTATTCCTATGATCTTTATTCCCTTCGGGATCTTTCCTTTGAACCGGGCAAGACATTCGGGGGTATTGCTTCCGGCTTTTGCATCGAGTGAGGATTATGGGTTGGGACTGGAAGGATTGGGTTACTATAAAGTACTCAACGATAATGCGGATATGACCGTGCGCACCAATCTCTATTCGTATGGAGGATGGAATCTGAATGTAAATTCAAAATATATCAAGCGCTATAAGTATACGGGAAACCTGAATGTTACTTTTCAGAGTACAAGGGCCCTGAACAGGAGCGGCTCAACAGAAGATGAGTTCATCACTTCCAAGTCGTACATGATCAACTGGAGCCATAGCCGAGATAACCGAGCAAGGCCGGGAACCAATTTTTCTGCGAATGTGAATTTTGGTAGCACCAAATTCAATCAGTATCTGCTGAATAATCCGATGCAGAATTACCAGAACCAATTGAGTTCATCTATTAACTATACGAAAGATTGGAGAGGCAAGTATAACCTGTCTTTAAATATTAACCACAACCAGAATAGTATTTCTCGATTGGTAAATCTGAATTTGCCAACAGCCAATTTCAATGTGGTTACTTTATATCCCTTCCAATCCAAGGATCAGGTTGGTGCAGGCAAATGGTGGGAAAAGATAGGAGTGGGGTATAGTGGTAATTTCCAGAACCAGTTATCCTTTTACGACACAGCTTTTAATTTTAAACGATTAATGGATACCCTGCAGTGGGGTGCGGTTCATAATATACCCATCACTTTGTCCTTACCCCAATTAGGCCCTTTGAATATTGCACCCAGTGTATCTTATGAAGAACGGTGGTATGGCCAAAGAAATTTCAAAAAATGGAATGACCTGAAATCGCGTGTTGACACTTCGATACAAAAAGGGTTCTATTCAGCCAGACAAATGAGTTTTGGTTTGGGTATCAATACAAGGATATTCGGTACCTATAATTTTAAACCAACGAGTAAATTGATGGCCATCCGTCATGAGATCAGGCCAACGCTCACACTGAGTTACAAGCCGGATTTTGCGGCTAAATATTATTATTCCACCAAGGTAGATACCAGTGGCCATTCTGTTCGCTTCTCACAATTTGATGGTGGTGTGATCGGAACTTTTTCTGAAGGGGCATTCGGTGGTATTGGTTTTGGGATAGATAACCTGTTGGAGATGAAAGTGCGGGATAAGAACGATACTACGGTTAAACAACCCGGCAAAAAGATCAAGATCCTGGAAGGGTTTGGTTTCAATTCTTCTTATAACCTGATGGCAGATAGTTTTCAACTGGGTAATTTTTCTATCTATGCCAGAAGTACCCTCTTTGATAAAGTAAACATTACCGCATCGGCCAACCTCGATCCCTATAATATTGACAGTAAAGGCTATCGTATAAAAACCATTTTATGGGATCCGGCAAGATTTAAATTCGGAAGGATCACCGGTGGTAACCTGGCCATTTCAACCTCCTTTAAAAGCAAATCGAAGGATGGCAAGGATGATAAAACAAGAGAGATGCCCGTGGATCCTTTTATGACGCCGGATGAACAGCAAAGGCAATTGCAATATGCCCGTGCCAATCCGGCTGAATTCACAGATTTTAATATTCCATGGAATATCAGTTTATCCTATTCATTGAATTTTACCCGGATCCTGAAATCAGATTATTCAGGATTTGAAACACAAACCTTTTCTTCGCTGAATTTTACCGGCGATTTCAGTCTTACCCCCAAGTGGAAAGTAGGCGGTACCGGATATTATGATGTTTCAAAGAATGCGATCCAGCAGATCAGTACCTTTATTACCCGCGAAATGCATTGCTGGCAGTTATCCATCAATGTAACACCGATTGGCTTATACCGTTCTTTCAATATCATGATTAGCCCTAAATCAGGTATCCTGCGTGATCTGAAGATCAACCGCAGCCGTACCTTCTCCAGTTATTGATGATCGTATTGTGAATAATGATCCCACATGATCCTGAATATTTTTTCTTTCAGCTCGTCTGCACTGTATTGCGTAGAATCAATGGCCGGTAAAAAATGCATTTCCAGTTTATGCGGAACCAGGTAGAAGAATTTATTAGCAGGTAATACTTTTTTGGTATGAAATAGTATCACGGGTAAGATGGGTTTCCCTGTATCAACTGCCAAACGGAAAGCACCGTCGTAAAATTTTTTTAATGGATCATTGGTGCGGTTGCGGGTGCCTTCAGGATAGATCAACATATCCAAACCAATGGCCAGCATCCGTTTCATCTCATCATAACTTTTTCTTCTGCTGGCATCACTGTTCCTGTCTACCAACACACTCCCAAAAGTATAGATCCATCCAAAAATAGGGATCTTGGTAAAGCTCTTTTTCGCAATGGTCTTATTGGCCCGCGGCATAAACGGTGTACTCACGGGTACATCCATCAGACTGTTATGGTTACACACAACAATATAATTGGTGCCTTTTTTAAAGTTCTCTTTTCCACTCGTATAAATAGGGCAGCCGATCAGGTTCAGATAAACCGTCATCCACCACTGAGAAACCAAACGATGCCACCTGGCTTTGGCCGGATCTTCCAGAAAAAAACAAGGGATATAAATAATGATCGCGATCAGTAAAGTGGCAATAAATAAAATCAATGCCCACAAAGCCCATATACGTGCAAAGATCTCAACCGCAATCTCCCCAACCCCTAAAGGGGCTTTGTTGTTCTTTATGTTGTTAGAATTGTTCATTGATATATATCTAGTAAATAAGTTAATAAACTTTGTCAACTCCCCCTTCAGAGCTTGTCCCGCCGGGTCGGGAGGGCTGGGAGGTGAGGTGTTTGGGTTAGCTTGGATCCCAATTAATGGGTGTTTTGTTTTGGTTGATCAAAAACTCATTTGTCTTACTAAAATGCTTACACCCATAAAACCCCTTATCCGCACTAAAAGGAGAAGGATGTGCGGCTTTCAATACATGGTGTTTCGTTTCATCGATCAAAACCTGTTTTTCCTGTGCAAATCTTCCCCATAATAAGAATATTATCCCTTCCTTTTCATCAGATATTTTACGGATCACCGCATCGGTAAAATCCATCCATCCGATCTTTTGGTGACTTGCCGGCTCATTGGCACGAACGGTGAGCATGGCATTCAACAAGAACACACCCTGTTCTGCCCATTTGGTAAGGTTACCGGTTTTGGGTATGGGAATGCCGATATCTTTATGCAGTTCTTTATAAATATTCGCAAGTGACGGTGGTGGAGGAATGCCATCTGGTACCGAAAAACTCAAACCATGTGCCTGTCCGGGGCCATGATAAGGATCCTGACCAAGGATCACCACTTTCACCTGACCGAACGGCGTTGTATTGAAGGCATTAAAAATAAGTGAGCCAGGTGGATACACAACAGCACCGGTGGCTTTTTCCGTTTTAAGATAGGCTGCCACCTGCAAGAAATACGGTTTGGAAAACTCATGCTTCAGCACCTGTTTCCAACTCGCTTCCATTTTTACATCCATATTGCCGGTTTAACTGTGATCTTGTTTGTTTGCTAAGGTACGCAAACCCCGCAACAAGTGTTATCGCACAATGGTAACACTACCGCCTATCGCTTTCAGGTCTTTACGGGGACGGATCACATAATAATAAGTGGCTACCGGCAGGTCAATTCCATTGTATTTGCCATCCCATGGCTTCAGATAACCGAGGGAGCGGAATAATAGTTGTCCCAGCCTGTTATAGATCTCAATCACACATTCAGGATAAAGATCCAGGAGTGCAATTTCCCATTGATCATGCACGCCGTCACCATTAGGTGAAAAAGCATTGGGCGGAGAAATGATGGCTTCATTAATAGTGGCATTCACCCCATATACAATTGAGCAATCGCCTTCATTGGTTACTTTGATAAAGTACCGCCCCGTTTTTTCAATCGCATGCGGATTTCTTAAAGGGATCGTGGCCAGTGAATCTGCCCAGTATGAAAAGGTTAATCCATTGGTACTGCCGGTAATGGCCGAAAGCAGGTCTATCGTATAGGGCCTTGTGATCATGGGTGGATCAACAATGGTCAATACCGGGTAATCGGAAATCACCAGGGTTACCGGTTTCATGATGGTACAGCCAACACTGTTTACGGCCTTGATATAATACACACCACTGGCCGATACCAGTTTTGGGGTAGCGAGATAATTAAGTTGCGAGGGGTCTGTATAATAGGATAGGCTAAGTCCTCCGGAACTTCCGGCTGTGATCAGCTTAGAAGTAAGGTCTACCGGATTGGATATACAGGTAACAATGGTTCCCGTGGGTACACGAAGGTCTAATACTTCTTCAGACGCGGCAATAGTGGTATACACAGTGTCTATACAACCCTGATCCTGAAAAGGTGTAACCTCAACCGCAAAAATAGTTCCGGCTACGGGTGGAGGAGTGAGTTTTAGGGTTTGCTCTGTACTCAATACTTTTGAAAAATCAGCATTGAACCACCGGTAACCGGCAAATCCAAAAGGTGCCGTTAGTGTTTGTACACTGTCTGTAATACAATGTACATTACCAGAAATAGGCGAGGAGCAGTTTTCGTTCACATCTACATATGCATAGCCAAAATGACCACCCCTGGTACAATCGTTGGTAGTGAATTCTATACGGATGGTACGGCCTGCATAACCGGATAATTTGATGGTTACCGGTGTCCACGGTTTATAAAAGATACTATCCCGTTGCACAGATTGTTTAAAGCCCGGCAGATTGGCCGATGCCGCATAAGAAAAGGAGCTGCAGCCGATATACGTATTGTTGGTCACGTCAAAAACATTTGCGGTGAACTTGGGCTGTTCCCATTCTGCATGACTTGGGTTTTGAAACACCACCGCATAATTATAGATAATACTGTAGTTGTTCAGGTTATCTGGAATGGTAAACGTATAACTCACCTGTTCAGCCTGCCTGCCGGTACCACTGTTACCTAACTGAATGGAATAGCCGCTTCCGTTTGGACAGTTGATGGGGAAATCACCATATTGATCAAGACCCTGAGGCGTGGTGTTTTGTAATAAGGTATGACGCCCAAAAACAGGCCCCGAAGTATTCAGGCTGATTACACCATTGGATGCGCTGATAGAGCCAATACTACATTCCCAATGATCAAAATTTCCTGATTCAAAACCAATATTGGGAGGGCATTGTGAGAAAGAGATGACTGAGATAAGACTACAGGCATGGACCAACAGCATTTTGATGAATCGCCACGCAAAAAGGGTCATACAGATTTAGTATCAGATCATACGGGATTACAATATACTTATTTTATTCAATACCTGCGGGACTTTACATTGGCATTTTTGGGGATTTATCGAGGCATTTCCATAAAAAAAGCCAACAAATAGTTGGCTTTTCAAAGGGTTCTTCTTGTTTTATAGACTATTGAAATAGCTGATCACATTGATCCAGCCTTTTTCATCGGAGAGTAATACCTTATTGCTTTCTATGTATTTATTTAGCTGGTTCCATTTGCCGGCAAGTTCAGAATTGGTCTTGGTGAAGACTGAATCAAAAGACTGTCTCGAAAGAGAAATCTGGATAGGCTTGCGGTTATTAAAAGACGCATCATTGGTTTTGGCAAGGCTGTAAAGCGCCACAAAATCCTTTCCATCACCCTGCTGAAAGGTCTTGATAAAATTAAGATTGCCGGCAACCAGCGTACTCTCGAAAGAATTGGTGGTAGCGTTGGCACTCACTGTGGCTTTCACAGGTGTTGTTGGTGCAGACGTAGTTTTTTTCTGCGCAAATGAGAATGAACCCATCAAAAGAAATCCCGCTAAAATGAATACCTGTTTCTTCATATAAAAAAACGCTGTTGCTGTTTGTAAGCAATTTGCCTATTGTAAAGTTACAGAAATGATGGTATTCACACTTCAAATACGATCGCCCTTAACACTACATTAATGGTTTTAACCATTTCATGATCGATAATCTCTGAGTAGATATATATATTAATAAATTTATTATATATTATAATCACGGATTATCTACCTTAAATTTCTAATGATACATCATAGAATCTCTTTATATCATAATTAAAAGTAAAAACACCAATTTTAAGCAGCGTTTAAGTTCATATGTGTTTCCTTAGTGTAATCTATATATTCCGAAAAATAGTTAGTGAAACAACTATTTCCGGCCCAGTACCTCGCACATGAAGGATGCAGCAACCACAGATACCATTTTTAAAGAAGGCATGCGCCTGATGGGAAACCATTTTGAGATCAGTATTGTGGGCGCTGATGAAACCTGGGCACATACCATGATCACAAAAGCGGTTGATGAGATCAAACGCATAGAAAAACTGCTTACCACCTACGATGAGAGCAGTGAAACCAACCAGATCAACCAATCGGCCGGCATTGCTCCCGTAAAAGTCTGTGAAGAAACTTTTCGGTTAATAGAACGCTCTCTCCGCATTTCCCATATTACCCAGGGCGCATTTGATATCAGTTATGGATCGGTAGATAAAAGCCTGTGGAATTTTGATGCCCATATGACCAGTCTGCCCGATGCCAAAACGGCTAAGCGTATGGTAAGGCTGATCAATTACCGCAATATTATACTAGACGAAGAACAGATGACCGTCTTTCTGAAAGAGCAAGGCATGCGTATCGGTTTTGGCGGAATAGGAAAGGGGTATGCTGCAGAAATGGCCAAAAGAGTTTTAAATGAAGCCGGTGTAAAAAGCGGTATCGTGAATGCCTCCGGTGATCTTACGGCATGGGGCTATCAGCCTGATGGTACGCCTTGGACGATCGGAATTGTGAATCCCAATTTTGCAGGCAAGATCTTTTCTTATATGAATGTGACGGATGTGGCCGTAGCCACTTCGGGTAATTATGAAAAGTTTGTGTTGATCAACGGAGTGAAATATTCGCATACCATTGATCCGCATACAGGCCTGCCGGTAAAAGGGATCAAGAGTGTAACCATAATTTCTCCCAATGCAGAAATTGCCGATGCGATGGCTACACCGGTTACCATTATGGGTATTAAGGCCGGACTGGATATGATCAACCAGATAAAAGATATAGAAGCCATTGTGATTGATGATAATGATGTGATCTACACTACCAAAAACTTACATTTTACATAAACCCCAACCCATGAACAAAAAACTGTTAACCCCCTTTGCCTTTCTAACGGGCAGCCTGCTCGCACTTTCCTCCTGTGTGAATGTGAAAGAATACCAGAAGAATAAGATCAATGATGCAGATATGGTTCTTTCGAGCCGTAAAAGCCAGAAGAATGAACTGAATTTCCAAAACTACCGCGAAGGCTCTGCCGGCGCAAATGGTGGTAAAACCGGAGGCGGATGTGGCTGTAACTAACCCACAGATCAGTCAGCCATTCACTCAGTCACACATTCACTCATTCTCTCATTAATCACCATGAAGAAATTAAGTTTAACCGTTATAGGCCTGTACCTGCTTTTCCTGAATGCTTTTTCACAAAATACAAAGCAGGATACGAACGTTTACAATGCCAAGCCCTTACAACTCGAAGAGATCAACCTGGTATCCAGTTATTATAAACAGGAAGGAAAACATTCAGCTGTTACAGGTGGAATCGGAAATGAACATGTAGTGGATCTTTCCAACGGAGTTGAATTAAAATTTGTTGGATGGGATCCCGATCATAACAAACATACCCTTAGTCTGGAAATGGGCTATGATCACCATACTGCAGCCTCTTCTGCATATGTATCCAAAACAGGAGCGTCTTCTACACAAGGCACACGTATATATCCGGCAATCACATGGACAATGGAAAAGGAGAACGGTAATGCTTTTGGTATAGGCACCTATTATTCAACTGAGTATAATTACAAATCACTCGGTCTGGATGTACATGCTACCAAAAAGTTCAATCCCAACAGTGAGTTGAGTGCAAAGGTTTCCGGTTTTTTTGATCAGGTAAAAATGATCTATCCATCAGAATTGGTTCCGGGTACCACCACTACCGTTACTTCAGGAACAACTTATTATACCACCGCCAGCGGCAGAACCGTAGCATTGGGAAGTTCAGGTAGTAATTCTAAAGCGTATTCCATTCCTTCCAGTGCCAGAAAAACCTTTACGGCTTCTCTGTCTTATTCTCAGGTGATCAATAAAGAATTGCAGGCCAGTGTGAATGTTGACCTGGTGGCACAAACCGGATATCTGGGACTTCCTTTTCACAGGGTGATCTTTAATGACGCAACGGCACATGTAGAAAATCTGCCATCTTCCCGAACAAAGATCCCCGTTGGCTTTCGTTTGAATTATTTTATGGGTGATAATGTGATCTTCCGAACCTATTACAGATATTACCAGGATGATTGGGGAATAACATCCCATACCGCAGAACTGGAAGTACCGGTAAAACTGAATGCTTTCTTCTCGATATCGCCATTCTATCGATACTATACACAAACGGCATCGAAATATTTTGCAGCGTTTGCCCAACACAAGGCATCGGATCAATTCTATACCAGTAACTATTCGCTATCAGCACTCAATAGCCAGTTTATGGGAGTAGGTACACATCTGGCGCCACCTAAGGGTATCTTCACAGAACATATCAGTTCCATGGAAGTACGATACGGACATTATACGCAATCAACCGAGCTGTACTCAGATGTTGTTACGTTTGCGTTTACCTTCAAGTAAACGATCTTATCCATTATAAAACCGGCCTGATTTGATTCCGGTATTTCTGAATCATTTCAAGCCGGTTTTGCTTATAACCAAATAAACATCTTCTTTTATGCTTCCTTTGTAAGCAAGACAGGGAAATACAGCGTAACCGAAGTTCCTTTACCTTCTTCACTGTTGATCTCAATTCTGCCGCCGATATTCTCCATAAATTCTTTGATCAGTTTAAATCCGATACCACTTCCTTTTTCATTATTGGTACCCGGGGTAGAGAGCATGGTATTATCTTCCATCAGGTGATCTACCATCAGCTTAGTCATACCAACTCCGGTATCATGAACGATCAGTTTTGTAGCATCATTGTCTGCATCAGAATAGACCAGGATCTGCCCGTCTTTGGTAAATTTATTGGCGTTGGTCAACAGGTTGCGGATGATAAACTGTAACATATCCGGATCACCTTTACATAGTACGGATTCATCCACCAGGTTGATCACCTTATTCTTCTTTAGGGAAGCTTCCAATAAAATATTACCTATCTCATGATCTACCATTTCTTTTATATTCAACGCTAATATGTCTGTCTTCCTGTTGTCGAGTGTGATCTTTCCCCATTCTACCAGGTTATTCAAAAGTGTCAATATATTATCCACCTGAAACTTCGACAGATTCATCAGGTCTTTTTTTGAAGCTTCATCCAGTATATTGGCTTCACTCAGTTCAAAGATCTGTTTCAAAGAACCGATCGGACCTCTTACATCATGCGCTATGATGGATAACATTCGTTGTAATACCTCGTTCTGCGACTGGATCTTTTTACTTTTTTCTTCGGATTGTTTTTTGGTGATGCGCAGGTCTAGTAGTTTGGCTACATGATTACCCAACACTTTTAACGCGAAGATCTGCTCCTCTGTGAGTTTATTGGGTTTTGTATCATTTACACATAACATACCGATCCTGAACCCTTTTTTACTTACAAGCTGAACACCCGCATAGTAACGGATATTGGGTTCTCCCGTAACCAGAGGATTATTGATAAAGCGAATATCTTTCAACGCATCCGGCACTTCAAAAAAGTCCTTATCCATTACGATCGCATGCCCGCAAAAAGAGATATCTCTGGCTGTTTCCGTGGCAGTGATCCCAATCTTCGATTTGAACCATTGTCTTGAATAATCTACCAGCGAGATCAATGAAATAGGCGTTTTGCAGATTCTTGATGCCAGTTCAACGATATCCGTGAATTCATCTTCTTCAGGCGTATCCAGTATACCGAGTTCGTATAAGTTCTGAACTCTTAACTTGTCGTTTGCCGGGATAGGAGCTTTTATCATAAAATGAATTTTAAAAATGGTAAATATTTTGACACTATAAAGCTATGAAGCTGTCTATCCTATCACGATAGATAGAGAATGCGAATACCGCTAGATGCAGAAAGCGGGTACAGATAGTAAAGATTCTACAACCTCTATTATTTACCTGTAAATCAACAATTTGTGTATAAGATCAGACGCAGGATGGAAAATCCGGGAACTGATTCCGCTGGATTTTGTTCAACAGTTTTGTCATATGATTACTTAATGAGTATAAATCATACGGCAGGCAGCATAGATTCCGATGACCGACTCCTTACTAAGGCGGAATGAACCAGACAAAAAGGTAATCGGAGTAAAAAAACGATTATTTTACACCTGTTTATCAATTCCCCTGTTACATTTATTCGGGTATTAAAAGGGTTACATGCGCAATAAAATACTGGTTCAGGTTATAGCAGGGCTGTTTTTTTGGATTCCTCTGGTCCTTCTTGGCCAGGAGAGGCCTGTATCCCGTTATGTAGATTCTGCTCTTACCCTTCCTTTTTCCCTTCAGGTGAACTGCGGTTTCGATATCATGATGAAAGAGCTCCGGAAAAGTGTCGATTTTGTTGATCGTGAGCGGAAAATGAATGAAGCCATTCAGCAGCATGTGACGGGTGTGAATGATCCCATTGTTACTTTACCTGTTGTATTTCATATCATCAATCCCGATCCGAGCAGCATTTCAAATCAGCAGATCACAGATGCACTGAATGATCTCAATGATGCATTTAGAAAAAGGGGAAATTATTCCGCCAGCCTGGGTGCTGATACCCGCATTCAGTTTGCCCTCGCGCAAAGAGATCCTTCCGGTGGTATTACAACCGGAATTACCAGGGTTACTTCTTTTTGGGGAGATAAGATGAATATGAATCTGGAAGATGCCAGGATGAAAAATGTTATGCAATGGGATCCAAAAAATTATATCAATATCTGGATCGTGAAAGACCTGGTGAGTGAGATCAGCGCCAATTTCAGCTGCGGTGTATGGACAAGGATGGGGGTGGGCGGATATGCAACTTTACCCCCAGGCGGTGGTGCCACTGATGGAATTGTGGTTCCACTGGGTTCCGGCGTGGTATTGGCCCACGAAATGGGACATTACCTGGGTCTATACCACACATTTGAAGGCGGCTGTACCAATAATAACTGTGCTCTTGATGGTGACCGTGTTTGTGATACACCACCGGATGGTACACAATCGGCTGCAACTGCCTGTGATAAACCCAGCAATACCTGTAACACCGATACCTTATCTAATTATTCCAATGGATTTTTTAATAAAGATGTGCCCGATCCGATAGCCAATTTTATGGACTATGGAAATATTCCCTGCAGTAACCAGTTTACACAGGGGCAGGCAGACAGGATGTATGCATCTATTACCACAACAGGGGCGAGGGCCGGTTTGCTTACTTCCAATGCATTGGTAAAACCTTGTAACGAGAGTGTGCTGGCTACTTTTACGCGTGATAAGCCTTATCCGAAACTGGGAGAAACGATCAATTTTACAAACCCCGGTACGGCAGGTGCTACTTATCAGTGGCTCGTTAATGATACAGCTTATGCAGTAACGCAAAATTTTAGTCGTGCTTTTTTTACTGCCAAGAAGAATAAGATTACGCTGAAAACAACTCTAAACGGCTGCTTATCTTCCACAAGCGATTACGCTGTTGTGAATTGCGGAGTTACTGCCCGTTTTTATAATTACAAACGCACCATCGCTTCCAAAGCGGGTATCCTGAATGATACTATTCTATTCGTGAATAATTCAAATGGCGCGGCATCTTATCAATGGGTTACCGTATTTAATGGTGTGAGACAGGTGGTAACAAGTAGCCCTGGTGCTGGTGGTGCCAATGATCTGAATTATATTTTTCCGGCACCGGGTAATTATACGGTAAGGCTGATTGCTTCCAACGGAGGCTGTGCTGATAGTACGCAGGATAATATTTTTGTGCAGGATCCCACACAAGACGCTTTCATCTCCATCACCAATGTCAACTGCTACCAGGAAACCAAAGTAAGGGTAGGGTTTTATATCTGCAATTTTGGCTATGCCGCCATACCGTCCGGTACTCCCGTTAGTTTTTATGATGGAGACCCGAGTCTGGCCAGTACCAAACAGATCGATCAGGTGTTTGCGATACCCGATTCCATCAAGGGCTATTGTTGTGGAGTTGTTTATACCAAAATATTGGATATAGGATATAGAAATCTAAATCAACTGTATGCGGTAGTGAATGATAAGGCTGTGGCTATTCCTATCAACCTGCCCAATACCACAATGGTTGAAAAAGATTATAAGAACAATATCGCCAGCTCCAAGGATTTCCGTTTTCGTGTGGTTCCGAATGTTACGGCTGCCACGCTGGAGCCGGGTGATACGTTACAGTTGGTTACACAAACCCTGCCCGATTTTAATTCAACCTATGCATGGAGCACCACTGCCGGACTCAGTTGTAATAAATGCAGCAGTCCCTTTTTATATGCAGATACCAATACTACCAAACAGGTGATCGCCACCAGTCAGTACCAATGTTTCGATACTGCCTATGTGGCCATCAAAGTACCACCTGCCAACGATTATACGGTGGTGATCAACAGTATCAGCTGCGCGGGATCCGATAGTTTACAGGTGGCATTTACCGTTGCCAATAGTTTTAAACGGGGCATCCTTCCCAAAAAAATGAGAGTGGCCTTTTATAACAGCGATCCTTCACAGGCATCGGCCGCATTACTCAATCCGGTCTATATTTTACCGGATAGTGTGTTGGCCAAACAGAAATCATATACAACAAAGATCAAGAAAACATTGCCGGGATTGGTTTATGCAGTTGTGAACGATACAGCTAACCAGGTACCGGTTCAATTACCCAATACATCATTCCCTGAAAAGAATTATGCGAACAATACCACATCCTTTCAATACAAACCGGTAACCAAAGTAATCGATACGGCTATCTGTAATGGTGATACTTTATTAGGACATGCCACCACAGGTTCCTATTCAGATCTGTTCACTACCGCAGGTGGATGCGATAGTATACGTGTACTCAATCTTACGATCAAATCGGTGGCAGTTACGCGCATTGTAACGAATGTAACCATCTGCCAGGGTGAGAGCTACGCGGGCTATTCTACTGCAGGTACTTATATAAATGTGTTTAAAGGAGTAAATACCTGCGATAGTATCCGAACCTTAAATCTTACCATCAATCCTGTTGCGAGAAAGACCGTGAATGCACAGATCTGTAAAGGCTTTACCTATCTGGCCGGAGGTAAACAGCAAACACAGAGTGGTACCTATATTGATTCGCTAAAAACAAGTCTGGGTTGCGATTCCATTGTAACAACGGTTTTACAGGTAAACCCATTGCCTGCTTTTTTCCTGCCGATAGATTCTGTTGTTTGTATCGGAAAAACTTTGCTCATCAATCTTTCCGGCTATAACAGTGTACAATGGAATACAGGTGTAAGCGATAAGGTATTCGATATCAGCAGTGCCGGTATCTATGGGGCTACGGTAACAGATAGTAAAGGATGTATTGGTACCGATTCGATCCTCGTGAATTTTCAACGATGTATTCCTATCCGGGTGCCCGATGGTTTTACCCCAAATGGAGATGGTAAGAATGATTATTTCAGACCCTTGATCGGTGCACAGATCACCAATTACCGCATGCAGATCTGGAGCCGTTGGGGACAATTGGTTTTCGAAACCAAAGAGAATGGTAAGGGCTGGAATGGAAAATACAATGGCGAAGTACAACCCAATGGGGCTTATATCTATTTCTTCAGCTTTATAGATCCCGATGGGGTGCCGGTGGTGAAGAAGGGAACGTTTGTATTGATCAGATAGATTGAATTGATTGATAATTATCTAGATAGGTTACCTAAAATAAAAAAGAGACTTGTTAAGTCTCTTTTTTATTTGTGAACCGGATTGGATTCGAACCAATGACCTTCCCGCCAAGAGGCGGGATGCTCTATACGGCTGAGTATCCCATATAAAAAAAGAAGTCAAACGACCTCTTTGTGAACCGGATTGGATTCGAACCAATGACCTTCCCGCCAAGAGGCGGGATGCTCTATGCGGCTGAGTATACCACATAAAAAAAGAGGTCAAACGACCTCTTTGTGAACCGGATTGGATTCGAACCAATGACCTGCTGCTTAGAAGGCAGCTGCTCTATCCAGCTGAGCTACCGGTCCATAACTTTTTTTATCTCCCTTGACCAATGACCTTCCCGCCAAGGGGCGGGATGCTCTATCCAGCTGAGCTACCGGTCCATAACTTTTTTTATCTCCCTTGACCAATGACCTTCCCGCCAAGAGGCGGGATGCTCTATCCAGCTGAGATACCGGTCCGGATGTTGGTTGATTAATTTACTGGTTAATTCGTTTATTGGTAATTACATCAGAACAAACCCACCAATAAACCAGTAAACTAATAAACCATTCCCCCTCAGGGGCTGCAAAATAACGGAAAAAATGCCATCGAAACAACACGAACATCTGTTAGCAGGATATCGCCCGATACCTTTACTTTGTGTGAAAGGATTGCCGAATGAGTTATAACTATCTGCCGCTTGACCGAAAATGGCTGCATTTCTCGCAGGTTAAGCATTTACTTGATTTTGACCAGCTGGTTTCCATCACGTTTGATGCCCATGAGCGGATACTGGCCTGCCGGGCCTATCTGGATAGTAAAATGGAGGATAAGGATCGTTCTTTTTACGGAATCAATACAGGATTTGGTTTTTTACAGAATGTGAAGATCGATGCGGCTCAGATTGAACAATTACAATACAATTTACTGGTTTCACATGCCTGCGGGCTGGGGGAGGAAGTACCCAGAGATATTGTGAAACTGATGTTGATGCTGAAGATCAAATCGCTCAGTTATGGTCATAGCGGTGTGCAGATCGATACGGTGATCCGTTTAATGGATATGTATAATAACGATGTATTGCCCGTGATCTATACCCAGGGCTCACTGGGTGCTTCGGGCGATCTGGCACCTTTAAGTCATCTGAGCCTGCCCCTCATCGGTTTGGGAGAAGTATATCATGATGGTAAAAAAATGCCAACCTCCGAAGCCATGCAAAAATTTGGCTGGAAGCCCATACACCTGCAGAGTAAGGAGGGCCTGGCCCTGATCAATGGCACACAGTTTATGAGTGCGTATGGCATGTATTGCCTCAAAAAAGCAGAGCATCTGCTAGAGATGGCCGATCTGATCAGTGCCTTGTCTTTTGATGCCTTTGATTGTGTAAGCGAGCCCCTTGATCCTCATATTCACGAGATCCGTGCCCATAAGGGTCAGATAAGCACTGCAGAAACCCTGCGAAAATACCTGGAAGGCAGTGCCATTGCTTTACAAACCAAGGAGCAGGTACAGGATCCGTATTCATTCCGTTGTATTCCACAGGTACACGGTGCCAGTAAGGATGCATTTGAGCATATTCTGGGTGTATTTATCCGCGAGATCAATTCCGTTACCGATAACCCCAATATTTTTCCGGAAGATGATCTGATATTAGGTGGGGGAAATTTTCACGGACAGCCACTGGCCATCTCACTCGATTTTCTGGCCATAGCCATGAGCGAAATGGCCAATATCTCTGAAAGAAGAACCTACCAGCTGATCAGTGGCCAAAGAAACTTGCCATTATTCCTCGTAAAAGAAGCGGGCCTGCATTCCGGTTTTATGATCCCGCAATACACGGCAGCGGGTATTGTGAGCGAGAACAAACAATTGTGCACGCCGGCTTCAGTAGACAGTATATCATCCTCCAATAACCAGGAAGACCATGTAAGCATGGGTGCCAATGCCGCTACCAAATGCCTGAGGGTGATCAATAATGTAGAAAAAGTTTTGGCCATCGAACTCCTGAGCGCCGCCCAGGCCATGGATTTCCGCCGCCCCAAACAAAGCTCTCCGGTTTTGGAAAAACTCATGACGGAATTCCGCAAGGTCATCAGTTTTAACGAAGCAGATCGAGTGCTTCATAATGATATGTTGGCAGCAATTTTATTTCTGCAAAATTATACCCTTTAGGAGTTTGGGGTTTGGCGTTTGGCATTTGGAGTTGTTTTTTAAACCCCAAACACCAAACCCCAAACTCCTAACCTCCTTAGCCTTATCTTTGCACACTTAGAAAACTACTAAATGAGCGAAGAAAAAAGCCTGAATTTTATTGAAGAGATCGTAGAAGCGGATCTGGCAAGTGGTAAATATCAATCCATTACAACCCGTTTCCCACCCGAACCCAACGGATACCTGCATATTGGTCATGCCAAGAGCATCTGTCTGAATTTTGGGCTGGCTAAAAAATATGGCGGCAAGACCAATCTCCGTTTTGATGATACCAACCCGGTTACGGAAGAAACAGAATATGTAGAAAGTATTAAAGATGATGTTCGCTGGCTCGGTTTTGAATGGGCCAATGAATTATACGCTTCTAATTATTTTGAGCAGTTATATGGCTTTGCGGTAAAACTGATTGAAAAAGGCCTTGCATATGTAGACGACAGCACCAGTGATGAAATTGCACAACAGAAGGGTACACCTACCACACCTGGAGTACGCAATCAATATGCGGAAAGAACAGCGGCTGAGAACCTTGCTTTATTTACAGATATGCGTGCCGGTAAGTTTGCCGATGGCAGTAAAGTGCTGCGTGCAAAGATCGATATGGCATCACCCAATATGTTGATGCGCGACCCGATCATTTACCGGATCAAACACGCACACCACCATCGTACCGGTGATGCCTGGTGTATTTACCCGATGTACGATTTTGCCCATGGACAGAGCGATTCGATAGAACAGATCACCCATTCGATCTGTACACTGGAGTTTGTGCCGCACCGTGATCTGTACGATTGGTGTATTGAAAACCTGGAAATCTTCCCTTCTCATCAATATGAGTTTGCCCGTTTGAACATGACCTATACGATCATGAGTAAACGTAAACTCTTACAACTGGTAAATGAAAAACATGTAACCGGTTGGGATGATCCGCGAATGTCAACCATCAGCGGAATGCGCAGAAGAGGCTATACCGCAGAAGCCATTCGTGAGTTTTGCGACAGGATAGGTATTGCCAAAAGAGAGAATCTGATAGATGTAAGCTTACTTGAATTCTGTGTACGAGAGCACCTCAACAAAATTGCCTTACGCAGGATGGTGATCTTTGATCCTTTAAAAGTGGTGATCACGAATTATACAAATGAGACCGAAATATTGAGTAGTGAGAATAATCCCGAAGATGAAACTGCCGGCAGCCGCGATATACCATTCAGCAGAGAGATCTATATTGAAAAAGAAGATTTCATGGAAGTTGCCCCTAAAAAATATTTCCGTTTAGCTCCCGGACAAATGGTACGTTTAAAAAGTGCCTATATTATCAAATGCGATGAAGTAATCAAAGATGCGGCAGGTAATATTACCGAAGTGCATTGCAGTTATATTCCGGAAAGTAAAAGTGGTTCCGATACATCCGGCATTACTGTAAAAGGAACTTTGCATTGGGTAAGTGTGGCGCATGCAGAGAATATTGAAGTGCGTTTATATGACCGTTTGTTCAAAGTAGAAGATGTTGGCAATGCTGAAGGTGATTTTAAAGACCATATCAATGATGATTCCCTGCAGGTGATCGCCAATGCCTATGCAGAACCCGCTTTGAAAAATGATAAAGCGGATGACCGTTACCAGTTTATCCGTAAAGGCTATTTTTCAGTGGATAAAGACAGTACACCCGGAAAACTGGTTTTCAACCGTACCGTTACTTTGAAAGATGCCTGGGCTAAGGAAGTGAAGAAGGGATAAAGTAGATGGGAGATGACTGATGTGAGAGGTACGAAAGAATTATTTTACAAAATGCTGTAGTATAACCTGCAGCATTTTATGTATAGCGATGAATGTAGAAGAACGATTTAAAGAACATTGGCAGAAACAATTCTGTCATCTGACAACTAACAACTGTCATCTCCTGCTCGCTGTGAGTGGGGGTGTGGATAGTGTTGTGCTGGTAGATCTCATCTACAATGCCGGCTTTACATTTCGTATCGCACATTGTAATTTTCAATTGAGGGGAGAAGAAAGTGAAAGGGATGAACAGTTTGTAAGAACCCTGGCAGCAAAATATGGCAAAGAACTATTGGTAAAACGCTTCAATACCAAAGAGTATGCTGCAGAAAACAAATGCTCCATTCAGGAAGCCGCAAGAGACCTGCGTTATAGTTGGTTTTCGGAAATTATCAACAATTGGCAAACATCCACTCACAACTCACCACTCACT
>CANGOX010000047.1 GCA_947455605.1 Chitinophagaceae bacterium | reverse complement strand
TGTGATGCATAAAGCACATGAACTGGGGTTAACAGATACGGTGTTGCTGGATAAAGACCAATTGGCCGCCATGGAACCCCAAACAAAGATCAACGCCCTGGGTGCCGTGCATTTTCAATGTGATGCGCATTTGTATCCCAATAAATTAATGCAGCAATTACTGGCCGATCTGAAACAGAAAGGCGTAAAACTGATGGGAAATGAAGAAGTGACGGGCTTTGAGAACAGCCATGGTAAGATCACCCTTGTAAAAACAGATAAAGCGGTATATGAAGCGGATTCTGTTGTGATCGCCTCAGGCTCATGGAGCCGTGAACTGGCGGCAAAAATGAAAGTGAAGATTCCTTTGATGCCGGGAAGAGGGTATTCGGTTACACTGGAAAATTCTCCCTATAAATTGAATCACCCGGCAGTTTTGATTGAGGGTCGTGTGGCATTAACACCAATGGATGGGAATAAGATCCGTTTTGGCGGAACCATGGAGATCACCTCTACCAAAACCCCGCCACGTATGGCAAGGGTAGAAGGTATACTCAATGCCGTAGAACAATTTTTCCCTGAATTTAAAATACCAATGCCTGCTGAAGACAAGATCTGGTATGGTTACAGACCCTGTTCGGCTGACGGTTTGCCATACCTGGGCCGTACCAAAAAATGGCAAAATGTGGTGTTCGCAACGGGGCATGCCATGGTAGGCCTCAGTTTGGGTGCCGGAACCGGTAAAATTGTGAGCGAAATCATCAATGAAGAGCAGATTAGCATGAATATTGCTCCCTTTGATCCAGACAGGTTCAGTTAAAAGAACCCATGCCCCTGGCAGTTTAAAATGATGAGTGGATGCTGCGGTATCCGTTAAATCGTATTTTTATCCCTTATTATGGATCAGACAGCTAACTACTTATCATACGAAAGCACGGGCTATTTCTCGAGGATCGTTTCAGATTATCTGTCTCAATCACCACTACTCAAACCGTTCTATCAACATACGCCAGATCTGGAGGGTATCAAAGCTTCCATCAATACAAGACAAGTTTTTCCCAATAACAGAACATTGCTGGTTGATGTATTAACGCAGCAATATGTGAATATGGAGCTTTCGGAAAAACTGAAGAATAACCTCAGTTTACTGGCTCATAAAAATACTTTCACCATAACTACGGCACACCAACCCAATATTTTTACCGGGCCGTTATATTTTATCTATAAGATCCTCCATGCAGTAAAACTGGCTGAGGAATTGGCAGCAGAAATGCCGCAATACAAATTTGTTCCCGTTTACTATATGGGTAGTGAAGATGCGGACCTGGATGAACTGGGTTATGTAAATGTGGGCGGACAAAAACTGGTTTGGGAAACCAAACAAACCGGTGCTGTAGGCCGGATGAAAGTGGATAAGGGATTGTTGAAACTGATAGAAGCTATTTATGGACAGGCAGGTGTATTGCCTTTTGGAAATGAATGGACAGATCTGTTGAAGCGATGTTACCGGGAAGGAACAACCATACAGCAAGCGACATTGGAATTAGTGAATGCCTTGTTTGGAGAATACGGATTGGTGGTACTGGAGCCGGATAATGCAAAGCTGAAATCTGTCTTTCATCAAGTGATCGAGAAAGAACTAACAGAGGGGTTCTCGCACAAAGCAGTAGCAGGAACGATTGAACAGTTAGCAAAAAATTACAAAGTACAGGCAGGAGGCAGGGATCTTAATCTGTTTTATCTGATCGATGATAAAAGGGAGAGAATTGAATTACAAGATTCGAAGTACGAAGTACGAACATTGGGATTAACCTTCACACAAGAAGAGATCCTTCAGGAACTGAAAGACCATCCGGAAAGATTCAGTGCCAATGTAATACTGCGTGGGGCATTTCAGGAAACCGTTTTACCAAATATTGCTTTTATAGGTGGGGGAGGAGAACTGGCTTATTGGATGGAACTGAAAAATGTATTTGAAGCAGTACAGATCCCTTACCCGGTTCTTTTGTTGCGAAACTCATTTCTGGTAAGAACCGGAGAACAGGCAGATAAATGGCAAAAACTTGGTTTTACGGATGCTGATCTTTTTAAAGAAGAACTTAGCCTGATCAATACATTGGTTAAGCGTGAAAGCGATCACCAGTTGAGCCTTGCCCGGGAATTACAGGAGGCACATGCATATTATGCGCATTTACGTTCTGTTACAGATGCGGTTGATAAAACTTTATCAGAACATTTGCTCTCTCTGGAAAAGAAAGCCATCAAACGTTTAACGGAACTGGAGAAAAAACTACTCCGCGCAGAACGATTGAAATATGAGGTGCAGCAGAAACAGATCTCAAAGATCAAGCAGGATCTTTTTGCCAATAAGAGTTTACAGGAACGATCAGACAATCTATCACTTTACTATGCAGCAAATGGAAAAGGATGGATACAAATGATCCTTGATGTTTCTACAGGGTTCAACCAGGGCTTTGGTGTTGTTACTGTTTAGCTACTTTCTATCAGCTAATGATTTATACTCTTTCGTAAAATTTTATTGAATGGTTAATAGTTTTTTAATCCAACATGTAATCAATTTGTAATATTTTACCATTCAACCAAAACCAATCATCATGGATCCTATTCTCGGTTCTGTTATTCTCGTTGCTTTTAATTTTATTCCGGACGGATTTCTTGCCTGCGATGGCAGTCTTTTGCATATCAACCAATACCAGGCATTGTTTTCTTTATTGGGAACAAGCTATGGAGGAGATGGGGTACAGACTTTTGCATTACCTAAATTGACTGCACCTGCTGCGGGATTGCATTATGCCATCTCAGCCTCAAATGGCGTGTATCCGGCAAGACCCTAATTTATTTGCTTAAACAGAAAGCTCCTCAAATAGTTGAGGAGCTTTTTTATGTCTATATCTTACCGGTTCCTTAACAACAGTTGGTCGCATAATTGTATCTACGTTGTAAATACATTGTTTCATCCACTAAATATTTTATACAGAATGTAGATGCTGAGATCTGCGATAATTGTGAAGAAGCTAATTTCAGCGTAGAGACTTCCCAAACGCTTTCTCAAAAAGTAAAAGAAGCATAAGCCAATGCTTCAGAAGAAGAGATCATCCGGTTATAAACTATTCATCAAACCCATTCGGCCAATCTTTTTTCAGATTACCTACTTTGGCACTTACTTCATGACCGAGTTCCTGCTTATAATGGGCCACTGCTGCAGAAATTTTAGCATCACTACAACCCAGGATCTGTGCGGCAAGAATGCCTGCATTTTTTGCTGCATTCAGAGCAACGGTTGCCACCGGTACGCCATTGGGCATTTGCAGGATAGATAGAACCGAATCCCATCCGTCAATGGAATTGGAAGATTTGATGGGTACACCAATTACGGGTAATGTGGTAATTGATGCAACCATGCCCGGCAAATGTGCCGCACCACCTGCGCCTGCAATGATCACTTTTAATCCACGTTCTTTGGCAGTAGTAGCATAGTCTACCATACGCAGAGGCGTTCGATGGGCAGATACAACCGTTAATTCAAAAGGGATCGCAAACTGTTTCAGGATATCGGCGGCGGCCTGCATAATGTTCAGGTCGCTGTCGCTTCCCATGATGATGCCTACAAGTGGGGTGGTAGTTGCCATAGCTGGTGTTTGAATGCTGGTTGCAAGATACTTGATTTTTGCAAAGTGGGCTATTTGCACAAAAAACTGCGCCTTTGCGCCGCTGCGTGAGATATTTAGCACGCAGAGGCGCAGTCGGAAAACTTATTTTAAAACATATCTGTTCAAGAATGACTCACTGTTCAATACTTCAATATCCGTATAATGGAAATCGGAAATATCTTCTGTTACAATACAACGGCAACCGGCATTTTTTGCTGCAAAGTATTCGAGCCCATCCTCAAAATTGAGGATCTTTTTATGGGTAGCGGCTTCCTTTACATCTGATTGCCTGTTTTCAGCGAGCTTTATTTTATCGGCAAGAATGGCTATTTTTTTTCTTGCTATATCCTCGCCGCTTTTTAAGAATTCAGTAAGCCTGGAGAGGCTGATATTATTTGATTCAGCAAATGCTTTCGCCTTCTCAATAACGTCTGCATCAAAACTCAATGTGATCTTCGCATCCATACATTTAATTTATACGAAAAAAATATAAATTCTATACGTATAAATAATTTTTTTAAGAAAAAAATAAAATGCTCCGGATTTCATAGAAAATAGTAAGGCCATTATGAGAAAATTTTTTCATAATGGCCTTACGAATGTGTTGGAATTTTAATTAACGTCTTTTCCTTCTTTCAACATCCCGATCATTTTTTCAAGATTGGCTTTGTTGGGCCCGGCGGGTGCAATGGGCAATGCTTTTTCTGCAAATTCCAAAGCCTTTTTATAATCACCTACACCAGAATAACCGCGTACCAATCCCATGAGTGTAGTAAACTGATTCGGGTTCTTCTCATAATTCATTTTAAATACTTCCAGTGCCTCCTGCATTTTTTTGGCTGTAAGCAATACTCTTCCATACTGGTGTATCTGCGGCATAGTACCTAATGGAACGGCTTGCTTCATAATGGATTTGGCCTCTGAAGTTCTTCCCAGTTTGTCAAGCACAGAAGCTTTTGTTGAGAGTGAAATAAAATTCCTGTCGCCCAGCACATTCGGATTTGTAGCTGTATCTGCCCATAATAAAGCTTCTTCCAGATTGGTGTTATGATCGGCACACCATTGTGCTGCTGTTTGCCAGCCCAGCCAGAAGAAACCTTTATCGGTCCTTAATTCATTCCGGAATATTTCGATCTGTGTTGTAATCAGGTCTACTTCCACTTTAAATGGGAAACTCAATTTTTCCCAGCTAAGATTGATGGTAGCTGCATTTTCTGTCTCATTTGTAAATTCATATTTCAGCCATTCAACAGAACGTTCTGTTGCAACTGGTTTGATCTTTATGCGTAACACATCTTTTTTCGGATCATAATAAAAACTGCCCCATGAAGTATTGTCTTTTGAAAAGATCAACGTGCTTTCATTCACACCATACGCAATAAAAAAACCATACTTGCCTTTAGCCAAAAGCTGTCCTTCTATTTTTACATCCGTACTGAATTCGATCGTGGTGCTTTCATTGGCACCTGCCCGCCAGGGCGCTTCTTTGCTGCTACCAAATCCCTGATCGGTATAACCTACCGGAACCAATTGCCCCCATATTTTTCCTTCTCTTCCTTTTACAGCGGGCCGGTCGTAGTTAATGGTAATATCTGTGAGTCCCACTTTTTCACCCACCATAGCTTTTTTATTACCGCCACTGGGTGTGGTAGTGAGTGGCCTTTGTGCCTGCAATGCAGTAGATACCAGTAATACTACTGCAATTAGATACTGTTTCATGTTCTCGGATTTAGAGAGAAAAGCTACAGTTCTTGAATGGGAAGTCTCAGGAATATATGACTAGTGTGGAAATGGGTTGATAGACGGTAATGGGTTTATTGGGAAATTTTGGAATTGGGAAATCGGGAAATTGCTACTCCAAAATTTCCCAATTCCAAAAATGATTAGGGGGTATTTATCAAATAAGCCGACACCCCTCTCAATACCGGAGCCGCCTTTGCATGTGTGATGGTGATCTTGATCTTATCTGTTTCCTGTTTGGTAAAGGTTGCGATCTTTTTACGGCCGATGGTAGTGCCGCGGTAAACGGGTTGAAAACTGTTGCCATCAAAAAACTCAATGGTAAATGATTGAACCCTTTGTCCCAAACTGATCATTTCTTCCAATACAAGCGTATTGATCTGTTTTTTTCTGGGCAGATCGATCAGGATCTCTGAATTTTCCTGTTGAGAAGATGCCCAATAGGTATTGTTATTATTGTCGATCAGATTCTTCAATGCGGGTTCTTCTTTATCATTGGTTGAAAGTGTAGATCTACTCAGCAGATCCGTTTTAAAAGCATCTGCTCTCAACTTGCCAAAACCCACAAGGGCGGCAGAATCTGCTGCATTGATCTGACCTGTTCTGTCGGGCGGAACATTGAGCAAAAGATTCCCTCCATTACCTACCGACTGGAGATACAGATTGAATAAGGTTTGCGCAGTTTTTACTTTGGTGTCTTCTGCCGGGTGATAGAACCAACCGGGTCTGATAGACACATCTGCTTCTGCGGGGATCCAAAGTTTACCATTTACATTTCCACGGTTAAGTGTGTCTGTTGGCGGGCCGCCATTGCCTCTTTTAAAACCTGCCGTATCTAATAAATTCCAGTTCGTATTATTGATGATCCCTTTTTCATTACCACACCAACGGATACTTGGGCCAATATCACTGAAAACAACAAGTTGTGGCTGCCATTTAAAAACAGAGTCTTCAAATCTTCTGAAATCATATACCTGTTTCTTGCCATTGGGTCCTTCACCATTGGCACCATCCCACCAGAGCTCAAAGTATTTACCATAGTTGGTGAGCAATTCTTTCATGGTAGAGATATACACATCATTGTATTCGGGTGTTCCGTAAAGCGGATGGTTCCTGTCCCATGGTGAAATATAAACCCCCATTTCTATCCCTGTTTTCTTACAGGCTTCCGATAAGGATTTCACCACATCGCCCTTTCCATCCATCCATTTGCTTTCTCTTACCGTATGCGTACTGAATTTACTGGGCCATAAACAAAACCCATCATGGTGTTTAGCGGTTAAGATAATGCCTTTGGCACCTGCCTGTTTGGCTATGCGTGCCCATTGTTCACAATCTAGTGCGGTTGGATTGAATACAGAAGGATCTTCATTGCCCAGTCCCCATTCCCTGTCTGTAAATGTATTAGGTCCGAAATGTATAAAGAGATAAAACTCTTTCTCATGCCATTGTAACTGTTCTTTGGATGGCAGGGGAGGAAGGGGGGTAACTGATTGCGAAAATAAGGAAGCTGCAAAAAAGCAACTGATGATGAGCAGACAGTGTTTCATATAGCAAATTGAAAAACTAATATACGAATATTAATCAGGGCTAAAGCCCAATATCCAGTTGCTTTTGTTTCCCAGCCTGAAGGCTGGGGTTATGAGTAGATGTAAAAACAGATTAAAATCACATTTTATTGTAATTATCTTATTTTAGATAAAAATCTATCTATGAAAAATACTTTAGCTATTGCAATATTTTTCCTTTTATCGTGTGGAGGTAGTAAAAATGAACAAATGACAAAGTTGATCAATGAGCAGAAAGCGCTTTCTGATAGCATTCCAATCCTCAAAAATCAATCTGACTCACTTATCAATGCTATCGTTGATAGGAAAGCCGACAGTACTACAGCAATGCGAAAAGCAGTAGAAATAGGAAATCGGCAAAGCGATATGATGGATAGATTGAAGGCTGTGAATTTTTCAATTGATAGTCTTTCAAAAATGAAATAATATCTATTCTGAAGCCATTGACAAGCCTGTTAAACATTGTTATTTTTTTAATCGGCTTTAGCCCTGACTATGCATTACATTAATTGCCGCTTGTACATCTGCACCGCATTCTCATATCCGAGATAGATCGCATCGCAAACCAATGCATGGCCTATACTTACTTCGTTTAAAGAAGGGATCTGTTGTGAAAAGTATTTCAGGTTCTGGAGATCTAGGTCATGACCGGCATTGATACCCATTCCCAACTCTTTGGCTTTTAAAGCTGCCTGTACATAAGGAGTGATTGCATTTTCTCTTTCCCCCTTTGAAAATTGGGTAGCATATCCTTCCGTGTATAATTCGATTCTGTCTGTTCCTGTTTCTGCGGCTCCCGCTACCATGGCTATATCCGGATCAACAAAAATGGATACCCGGATTCCTGCTTTTTTAAAAACACCAATGATATCTATAAGATAGTTCTTATGCTTTATGGTATCCCAACCATGGTCACTGGTCAGTTGCCCCAATGCATCCGGTACCAGTGTTACCTGGTGAGGTTTTGTTTCCAATACCAGATCCACAAATTTCTGTTCGGTACAATTGCCTTCAATATTAAATTCGGTTGTGATGATCTTTCTGATCTGTCTTACATCTTCATACCGGATATGTCTTTCATCCGGTCTCGGATGCACGGTTACTCCATCTGCCCCAAAACGCTGGGCATCGATAGCCGATTTCACTACATCAGGATTATTGCCGCCCCGGCTATTACGAAGGGTGGCAAATTTGTTGATGTTTACACTGAGTTTTGTCATGGAGCAAAAATACGAAGGGGAAAGCTAAGTCCGGAGTTTGGAGTCAGAAGTCTGAAGTTAATTTTTGTGTTACTACTCCAGACTTCTGACTTCAGGCTCCTAACTCAATAGCTTTATTACAACACAAGCCAAAGTTGTTCCTACAATATGATATCCGCAATCGATCGCAAATAAACCCAGTGGCTTACGGGTGTAGAGATAGGCGATGCTGGTGGAAGTAAGGCTAAAACAGATACTCACCAATAAGCCCAGTTTAACTGCATGCATGATATCGGCAATATAGAGGATATTGGAAAGAATGCCTATACCTGTACTGGCCACGAACATGAGTACAAAGCTGCCGGCAAACATCAGCGGCATTCCTTTTTTGGCATCCGGGTCATCCATTTTCAGGTTAACCATTTTAACCCAGGATTTGGAAAATAATACCGGGCTGTACCAGATGGCACCGAGTATCCAGTATGCGGCGGCTCCCGCCAATACGGCCAGCCAATGAATGTGGGAGAATGAATCGTTGAGCATTGTGTAGGTTTTGGTGAAGAATCAACAAATTCTAAAATAAATTCCGCACCGGCAATAGCTAAACCATATTGTGGATTATTTGACGGATCAAGGGTATCTTTGATAAGTAACAGGCACAACTTTTGCACAAACCAATTGTTAGTATCGCATGAGCTATGTTTCATTAGAAGAATGTTTACTGGATCTTGAGAAGAACGGACAATTGGTCCGGATCAAAGAAGAAGTAGATCCTTATCTGGAAATGGCGGCCATTCATCTGCGTGTGTATGAAGCCGGCGGGCCAGCCTTGTTATTTGAAAATGTGAAAGGATCCAGGTTTCGTGCGGCATCTAATATTTATGGAACGATTGAACGGAGTAAATTTATTTTCAGGGATACTTTCTCTCTGGTGCAAAAACTGATCGCATTAAAAGGCGATCCGGTAAAAGCATTAAAGCATCCATTGGATAATTTGAAAGTGGGACTTGCTGCAGTTAAAGCTTTCCCCTTAAAAGACCCGATCAATAAACCCGTTCTGTATGAAGAGATTCAGATATCTGATCTTCCCCTCATTCAACACTGGCCCATGGATGGCGGCGCTTTTGTAACCCTGCCACAGGTATATACAGAAGATGCGGATCAACCCGGTATTATGAAAGCTAATCTGGGTATGTACCGTATTCAATTAAACGGTAACGATTACGAAACCAATAAGGAGATCGGTCTCCATTATCAATTACATAGAGGAATCGGGGTGCATCAGACCAAGGCCAACGCAAAAGGTCTGCCATTGAAAGTAAGTAGTTTTGTAGGTGGCCCACCAGCCGATGCGGTAGCAGCCGTTATGCCGCTACCGGAGGGAATCAGTGAAATGACTTTTGCCGGAGTATTGGGTGGAAGAAGATTCCGTTACACTTATCAGGATGGTTTCTGTATCAGTACTGATGCAGATTTTGTGATCACAGGAGAAGTATATCCCGGCGAGAACAAACCAGAAGGCCCTTTTGGTGACCATCTGGGTTATTATAGCCTGCGTCATGATTTTCCTTTGATGCGTGTGCATAAAGTGTATGCTAAGAAAAATGCGATCTGGCCTTTTACCGTGGTAGGTCGCCCGCCACAAGAGGATACCAGCTTTGGAGAACTGATCCATGAACTAACGGGTGCCGCCATTCCGCAGGAGATACCCGGACTGAAAGAAGTGCATGCTGTAGATGCAGCCGGTGTTCATCCTTTATTGCTGGCGATAGGAAGTGAACGGTATACACCTTACACACCCGCCAAACAACCGGCAGAGATCCTAACGATTGCCAATCATGTGTTAGGTACAGGACAACTAAGCCTTGCTAAATTTTTATTCATCACTGCAGATGATACGAATCAGCTCAGTACCCATGCCGTACAAACCTTTATGGAATATATACTGGAGCGTATCGATCTGAGTAGGGATGTACATTTTTATACAAATACAACCATCGATACGCTTGATTATTCGGGAACCGGATTGAACAGCGGCAGCAAGGTAGTATTTGCCGCTTACGGAGAAGTGAAAAGAAAATTATGTACCGAAGTTCCTTCCATACTAAGCACATTATCCGTTTTTGAAAATGCTTCAATAGCTATGCCGGGAGTTATTGCCTTAAAAGCATCGGGGTTTAGTAGTTATGATGAAGCGCATAAGCAGATGGAAATACTCAATGAACAGTTACTATCTCACACAGATGCATTAACAGGAGTAGTATTGATCATTGTTTGTGATGATGCCGGTTTTGTTGCCGAAAATCTGCGCAATTATGTATGGGTAACCTATACCCGCTGTAATCCATCACATGATATCTATGGTATCGATTCATTCACGTTGAATAAGCACTGGGGGTGCCATGGCCCGCTGGTGATCGATGCCCGCATCAAACCCCACCATGCTCCACCGGTTGAAAAAGATCCTGTAATTGAGAAAAAGATCGACAGGCTTTTCCAAAAAGGGGGCAGCCTCTACGGAATAAAGTGATCTGATATTGTAAGGATAGCTTTCAGACCACGTCTTCAGGTATATTATTGACCAATCAATCATTTATATGAAGAAGTCCGCTTTGTTTGTATGTCTTATTTTATTTTCATCGATCCATTTGTTGGCACAACCTTATCCAAAAGGATTATCTGTGGGTGATGATGCCCCGGCTTTTACAGGAAAGGATAGCAGAGGGAATGCTTTTTCGTTGGATAAACAATTGAAAAAGGGCGAGGTCGTTTTGATCTTTTACCGCGGGCAATGGTGCCCGTATTGCAATAAACAATTAAGCAGCCTGAACGATTCGTTACAGTCAATCGTATCTAAAGGAGCGATGCTTGTGGCAGTTACACCGGAAACAGTTGACAATGTTGGCAAGACCATTACTAAAACAAAAGCTAGTTTCCCCATTATCAGTGATTCGGATCTGAAGATCATGAAAACTTACCGGGTAGATTTTTCTGTACCGCAGGCTACACAGGATCAATACCTGAAATTCGGAATTGATTTTTCGGTTGCGAATGGAACCAATGGGGCAAACCTTCCGGTACCTGCTACCTATGTGATCGGTAAGGATGGAAAGATCAAATATGTTTTCTTTAACCCTGATTACCGTTTACGTCCTTCGGTGAAAGAGATCGCTGAACATTTATAATAACGGTACAAATGAAAATGATTATTCAAAAAAAAGGTAATAGGATTCTTGCAGGTTTACTGATCGGTTCTCTTGTGATTCTGAGCGGTTCCCAAAAAAGAACACCTGATCAGAAACCGGTTAGCCTGTCTGATGCTCAGGGCATAGTAGTACTGGAACTCTTTACCAGCCAGGGTTGCAGCAGTTGTCCCCCTGCTGATGCATTGCTTGCAGAATATGCAGCAGCTCATAATATACATATCGTTCCTCTCTCTTTTCATGTGGATTACTGGAACCGACTGGGTTGGACAGATCCTTTTAGTAATAAAGTGTATAGTGAAAGACAGCAATGGTACAGTGAACATCTTCCTAAAGGGAGTATCTACACACCACAACTGATTGTAAATGGAAGAGGAGAAGCCGTAGGAAATAACAGGAAGATGATTGGCAATCTTGTGCAAAATTAGTTGTTGATTCAAAACAAAGAGATTGTTTCAATAACAGATTTTTCGATAGACAGAAATGTACTTAGTTTTCATTACAGGTCAACAAATGCAGATCAGCATCAAATATTAAATATTGCGCTCGTTCAGAGGCAGGCAACAACACCTGTTAAAGCGGGAGAAAATAAAGGGGTAACGATAACCAATCACAATATTGTCAGATCATTTACAACACAGGCAATTAGTCAAGAAGGCTCAGGCACCATCCATCTTCCTGCCACATTCAAGTCTTCAGAATATGCACTGGCATTGTATGTACAGAACAGGAGCGATCTGAGCATATCTGCTGCAACGCTAAAGGATCTGCAATAAAAAATAATTACTAACTACTAATTATCAATTACTAACTAACCTCCACCCAGGTATGATCGGCCAATAATCTGACAGAAGAAATAAATTGTTTGAACGGCCCCGCACCGCCCCATTCATGGGGAGCTACCAGAGAAAGCATATGTGATCCGTCTTTTCTTTCGTACAAATGATAGGTGTGCCCGATCTGGGGTTTAAAGCTCAACCTTGCTTCATAGATCATCATACTGAGTTCTTTGCGTTTCCGTATCTCCTGGGCCTGTCTGGCTAATAATTCTATCTGCTGCCGTATCTGGTCCAGCTGCATATTGGTTTGCTCTTCCATTGCAGAAAGTGCCTTGTGTTTGATCACGCCCTCTTTAGTGGGTCGGATAGCTACACTACCAACCGAAGAAGCATAGGGAAGTATGCTCATCTGTTTATGATAGATCTCCACATTTACAAAGGGCTTACCTTCTTTATCTGTACCCTTATGTGTTACTTTCATATAACCATTCGGGAGGATCTCATTGGTTACATCCAGAATTGTTTTTTCATCTTTGAAGAATACGGTTTGTAATGCAGAAGCATTCAGAACACTGGCCTTTATACTGTCTGCCATTTCTTGATTTTCAAAAGGATGGAGTGTATCATCGGGCACCATTTCATAGTGCGAATAAAATGCTTCGTTATCCATACTCACCCAGTTGATACTGATGCTGAGTGCATGGCCATTACGGATGCTTTCAATTTTATATTGACCGCTTTTAGGTGTAAGCCCATGCTGAAAATCACATTTTTCCGGAAATAACTGCCAACCCGCTAAAAAATTATACGCTTGTACCATTTTTTCTCATTATCTGCTTTGTACACTGTTATTACAAAATACGGATACAAAGGTTCTTATTTCGGGTAAATAAAAAAAGTAGGAGGCCGGATATCAGTTCACCACTGCAAAATCGGGCCTTTTCACCAACTGGCTAACATAACGGAAGCGCAGGTCTGTATCGAAGGTGATATTCCATTGATTCATACTGCGGGTAATTCGGGGATAATAGTAAGCCTTTAGTTGCATGGTTCCGAAAACAAGGTTTTCATTTCGGGTTCTTACACCTCCTCCAAATGCCATGAAGATATCTCCTTCCTTAATGGGAGCCCCTAAAACCTTCAGATAGGTAGCACTCGCAAAGGTAAATGGGGCAAAATTAAATCCAACTAGTTTCCAGGTATTGTAAAATACAGATTCACCATTAAAGCTGATCCGGGTTGAGGCCTTAAGGTCGGGGGTTGCCAACTGAGGTACCCCATAATCACTACCCAAACGTAAAGGATCATTCAGATAGGTATTCAATAATTGTGTAGCACTGCCACTGAAAAAATGTCTGATATACCAGCGGCTTCCGTTTACTCTCCTCAATTTGGTGAAATACTCCAGGCTGGTGAGTAAACTGATATCTTCCAGCCGCCCCCCGTTATAATAGGTGCCTAAACGAACGATATAATTGAGATAGTTTTTCCTGTTCGAAAAATAATTCCGTTGATAATCGAAACCGATATAAGGACGGGATATCCGATTACGGTTTGTCCAGCCACCCGTAAATGCCAGGCTAAAACCTTCAGGTACATCCTCATTACGGCCAAAGCCATATAGAAAATTGGTATGATAATAATCCTGTTCAAAAATGGTAAAAGAGCTCAATACAGATACCAGGTTTGAGTACCCGATATTATAGTTGGTTTTAAACAGATCCGGTACATCCTGAAAACTCCGGTGGATACCACGGATAGATACCAAACGCTTGAACCTGGATTGTAAATTCTGCTGTACATATTTACGGGCTCCGATATTGTACCCGAACCATCCATCGAATATCCGGTAACGGTATTTAAAATCTGAACGGTATAATGAATCTGGCAGATAAGCATTCTCCGTAAAATGGTTGGCTATTTCAAAAGCCCCTGTCCATTTGTGATAAGGGCTCACAAGTGGAAGATCACCCTGTATATACAGATTCTTCTCTTCTCTGCGGCCACTGTTATATGCCTGAGCCTGGTTTTGATACCCCATGGCCAGGTTCACAAAACTTCCTGCCAGGTTTCGCTTTACAAATTCAAAACCAATACCATAATGCGGGTGTCGGTCATTGTCAAACAGGTTTTTGATCTGAATGCGGTTACCTGTTCCAAACAGGTTATCATCATTCACTTCAAAACTGGCCATTTTTTCTGAGCCCTCTTCCAGACTTCCGCCGATAGGGTATACATCTTTACAGATCACGATCACATCTACTGAGTCTGAACCGGGAGCGGTTTGCTGAACCTTGATCTTTGAATCCTGTAAATAAGAAAGCTCACGTAAGAACCGTTCATTATCCGCCATCAGATAGGGGTACAAACTATCGCCCACAGTAAAGAAAAGATTATTCACAATGGTTCTTCTCCGGGTACTGGTATGCATAGCGTCGCCAATATCATTAAAGATATTTTTTACCAACACCGTGGTATCGTTCACAGATTTGGCAAAACCGGTCTTTTGCACTTTTATACTGCGAATGATTTTTCCCGCATAGGGAATGAATTCGATCTCATTCTTAACGGCACCATAGGCAGGAAATAATGTTTCCGGAATATTCACTGAAAGGCTCTTGCCTATCTTACCTAATAACCCCTTCTTTTTTGCCAGAAAAAAAATCGTATCTGCCGGTTCGGTAACCTGGGCTGAAATATCCTGAACCCCTACACATAACAGCAATAGCCAGATAATCCTCTTACTTATATAGTACGCTGGCCGTTGCATCATAGATGGGTAGAACTGTGATTAAAACAGTTTGAAGTTAAATAAATCCAACGGTAAGAAGAGAGATGCTTTGGGAGGTCTCTATAAAACTTAGCAATTATAACGGCTGAACTATATTACCGGTTTTTCCATTACAATAAAATGAATAGGTGTTTTGGGTAACCCAAATTCCGGATCTGTAGGAAAAGGCGCTGTTTCACCAGTGGCCCGGTATCCATGGCGTTCATACCAGGCAATCAGTTCATACCGTACAGAGATTACCGTCATTGTGATCTTTGAACAGTTTTTATCTATCGCATAGCTCTCTGCGGCGGCGAGTAATTGTTTGCCGATGCCTTTTGATTGCAATTCGGGAGAAACTGTAAGCATACCCAGGTAAAGATTATCCTCTTTGATCTTTAGGTACACACAAGCCAGCAGTGATCCGTTCTCATCCGCATATTTGAGGATCACAGCACCCGGTTCATCAATCATTTTTTTAAGTGATTCGGGGTTGGTACGCAATCCCTCCAGCAGGTCCGCTTCTGTTGTCCATCCTTTCTTAGAACTATCGCCACGGTAAGCACTGTTTACCAGCATGTCAAGTGCAGGGATATCGGTTGCTGTTACAATTGAGATCATGGTATCTGGGCTGCTATCTTTTTGGATAAATAAAGCTTAATAATCAACCCGAATTTATTTGAATTTATTGAAATAGCTGAATATTCAAACCAACATAAAAAAAGTCCCGCTATTAAGCGGGACTTTTAAATCAAGACTATCTATCTAATTAGAAAGAAGGATCTGCAGGTGTATTGCTGTTGCCATCTCTTTCACGGAAAGGATAAGGTAACAGGTTACGCTTGCGTTCTGTAGTTGGTCTGCCGAATCTTCTCATATCTTCCAGTTTCAGACCGGAATGGAACAATTCAATACAACGGTTCTTATAGATCTGGTCAAGCAATGCTGTGGCAGTAGCAGGGGCTACGGCTGGCAATGCAGCACCAATACCCAGAGGATCGGCAGCAGCTGTTTTGGTAACTACTTTATTGAGTTCTGCTGTTCCATTCACCAGATCAGGCGTAGCGGCTCTGGCATAGGCTTCTGCTTTGATCAAGGTGATCTCACCGGGGAACTATACAGGTATCGCAGTTGAAGCGGTGATCCAGAATCCATTCAAACGGAACCTTGGGTTGATCGTTGGGTTGATCAACGTGTAAAAAGGAATCCTTTTGTCTGTCAGATCAGGCGCTATGGCAGCCGGTAATCCTAAAGTAGAATCAACGGGTTGATACACGTTATTGGTTGAAGCCACCGAATTGTAAATAGGGTTTGGATTGGCGGCTTCAAAACTGAACACTGATTTTTTGGTCAGATCAACTGCATTGGCTGCGGTTAAAGCGGCTGCATAATTACCGGCAAACAAAGAATACCTGGCTTTTAAAGCATACAGTGTATTTACGATATCAACACCGGCAGGAATATCGGTTAAGAATGAACTGCTGATGGCATTGGCGCTGATCGTAGCCAATGCTTTATCGATAGCAGCAATGGCACGCGCATAACCTTGTGTTCTGTCAATAAAAGCGGTGGCAGTGGTGCCAATGGTATCCGGAACTTTTTCCCAGAACTCAGACTGGCAGCCGATAGACAAGGCTTTAAAGATAGTAGCATAGCCGATCAGTCCACTGGCATATCCTTTATCAGTTACAGATGCAGCGCCTGTGATCACATTGTTGGCATCATAGATCACTTTACTGGCCGTACTCCATACATTACCCAGTAATGCATTGGTTCCGTCTACTGCGGTACCACCCGTAGAAAATTGAAACTCAGAAGTGTTACCTGCATTTAATAGAATGGTTTCTCCGGTGAGCAGTCCATTTGCATCAGACAAACCATAACCCACATTTGCAGTATAGGTACGCTGAAGACCAACGGCTACACCGGCCAATCCTTTGGCCGATCCCAAAACCTGCACGGATGTGGCGGCAGTAGGGTTGGTGAAATCTTTTTTACAGCCACCTGCAGTCATCAGCACCGCTGCAAGCCCCGTGTATAATATTGATTGAAATATCTTTTTCATAAAAATCATTTTTGATTGAATTAAAATTTAGCCTGGATTCCAAAATTGAAGGTCCGTGGGATAGGAGTGGCACCAAAGTCAATACCTCTCAGTATGGTACTTTGTCCACCGGCATTTACTTCCGGATCATAGCCATTATAGTTATCCCAGCTAATCAGGTTGCGGCCACTGAAGCTGATACTCAGATCGCTGAAACCTTTTACTTTACCTACATTATAGGTCAGTGATAATTCACGCAGTTTGGTAAAAGAACCATCGCTTACACGCCATTGTTCAATTGAATAGATACCGGCAACATAACCACGTGGTATCTGCCCAAGATCTTCCTGTTCTGCAACCTTACCATTACCCACACCCTGACGCGTACGGAAATCGGCATTGAATACATTGCCGCCTCTTACTGCATCTATCTGTACACGTAATCCCCATCTTTTATAGCTGAATTCATTCACGAGGCTACCGGTAAAATCAGGATTCGGGTTACCGATGATCTTACGTAAAGTAGCACCGGATGGTAAACCCGCTCCGGTTCTTCCCGGGGTATATACCAATGTACTGTTCTGCACACCGGCTTCCTGTTGTGGAATACCTGCTGGGTTCTTAACCAAATTGCCATTGCCATCTACCGCAAAGAAAGTACCATAGAACACACCGATCGGTTGTCCTTCAATAATTGCTACCGGTGCTCCGGCATTGGTACTTAAAAGGGTAAGCGACTGACCAATACTTACGGCTTTGTTACGGTTATGGTTATAGATAGCGGTGATATCCCATTTGAAATCTTTCTTGGCAACAGGTGATCCGGTTAATACCAGTTCATATCCTTTGTTCTCTAATGAACCGAAATTATCAAGCAGGCTTGAGAAACCGGCTGTTGGGGCAATAAAGCGGTTGATCAGCAGATCGGTCACTTTCTTATTGTAAATATTCATGGTCAATCCCAAACGGTTGTTCAGGAAGGAGAGGTCAAAACCAAACTCTGTTTCTGCCTGTCTTTCAGGTTTCACATTCTCATTGGCTAATGTGCTGCTTGAATTCAAGGAAGTTCTACCTATATAAGAAGAAGAACTATAGGTATTGAACCTTGAGTAAGCACCGATACCTGTCAGGTTTCCGCTCTCACCATAGGCTACACGAACTTTAAACAGGTCCCACCATTTGGATACGCCCATCTTGCTCCAGAAATCAGTTCCTGAAATTACATAGCTACCACTGGCTTTATAATAGGTTTGATTACGCTGGTCCTTACCAAATACAGAAGATCCATCCACCCTTACTGCACCTGTTACAAAGAACTGGTTGCGGTATTTAAAATTCTGCTGAACATAAGCACCCGATACAGAGATCTCGCTTCTATCGTCAACACCAGGTAAAATAGTGCTCGCACCATTTACGGTTTGTACAAAAGGTGCAAGACCACGTCCCTGTAACAATGTGTAATTATTTTTTTCATATTGTTGTGATACACCCACCTGTGTTACAGAATTGATCTTTGAAGTAAGGTCAATATTATACGTAGCATTCAGATCGTGGTTGATCGCAAAGAAATTATTATTCGCTGCGCTTGAATAACCGTTTTGCGTAGGGTCCAGACTTGCGCCACCACCATAGAATGCGGTACTTACATTATATGTGTATGGAGGAATATAGGTATTACCATTCTGAGAATAGTTGTCAATACCCATTGTATAATCCACGCTCAGGTGTTTTACAGGACGTAATTTCAATCCCATATTGGCGATGATCCTGTTAGTGGTTTGTTTTTGTTTGATGTCTTCTATCACAGATACCGGGTTGGCACGGCCTCTTTCACCTACTGCCTGGATATTACCCAATGCATCACGCTGCCAGATATTGTGGAAATTACCAATGATGGTAACAGAGTTCATAGGAGAGAAGAAAGAGTTACCATCGGGTTTTTCGTTGGCACTGCTGTTCACATAATTCAATCCCAGGTTAAAGCTGGCCCATTTATTCAACACCTGGTCTACATTACTGCGGAAACTGAAACGTTGAAAATCTGTGTTAGGGGTAATACCCTGGTTATAGAAATAAGAACCGGATACATAATATTTAGTCTTATCGGTTCCGCCGCTTACAGCGATATTATTATCGGTACCGATTGCATTGCGGAAGATATAATCCTGGTAATCATACCGTGTAACAGCTGTTGTATTGGTCAATGCAGGAGTTAAGATATCCTGTGTTTGTGCACCCGCACCATCCGTAGGTCCGCCAAATTTTACAGGCGCCATATTCACATCTATCTTTTTACGCAGGCCACTCGTCAGGTAACCGGTAGATACACTGATACTTGGTGCGCCGCTTTTTCCTTTCTTGGTAAAGATCTGAACAACACCGGCATTGGCACGGCTACCATAAATAGCTGCTGCAGCGGCACCGTTCAATACTTCCACTCTTTCAATATCGCTTGGATTGATATCTGATAAACGGCTTTGACCGATGGCGCCCACAAAATTGGTTCCATCATAGTTGCCGGAAGTGTTGGTAACACGGTTGGTTCCGTTATTTACAATCACACCATCAATGATATAAAGGGGTTCAGAAGAAGAAGAAATAGAACTGATACCACGAAGTCTTACCGAAATACCACCGGCAGGATCTCCTGAGTTCTGAGAGATCTGTGCTCCGGCAGTCTTGCCTTGTAAAGCGGCTAATATATTTCCTGTAGCGCCTTTGGTTAGTTCATCTGCTTTTACAGAACTGATATAACTACCCAATTGTCTGCGGGTAGTACCCGCAGAAGTACCGGTTACAACCACTTCATCCAGTTTGGATACTTTATCACTCAGCTGTGCATCTACTGTATAGCTTTTTTCAGTACCTACGGTAAGTGCAGATTGCTGTTCCTGAAAGCCAAGTCCCGAAAAAACAATCGAGTACTTTCCGGGAGCCAATGGAGCGGTAAAGCTGTAAGCTCCGTTATTGTCGGCAAGCCCGCCAAATTTGGTTCCTTTCACAGTAACCGTTACCGATTCTGTTGAGGCACCGGAAGAGCTGGTGATCTTACCGGAGATGCGAACCTGCCCATAGGTAAAGGCGGTTAGCAGGGTGATGGCCGTTAGTAAACAGATCCTTTTCCATTTACCGTAGCCGTTGTTAAAGATTGTGTTCATAGCGCAGTTTTTATAAGTGATAAATCAAAGAATGGTTAAGCTGTTTATTCTGAAAGGGTCCAAAAGGCGGTCAGAAGGATCCAGTTCAGTGATCAAAATATCTATCTCATCCAACCCGCCAATGCGGATACTCTGATGGGAGTTTAATTTTTCAGAGATCGTTAATACAACGGTCTTTGCAGAAGATTCGATCATGGCTTTCTTTACCTGTACCACATCCCAGTCGTTATCTGTTATACCATGTTCCGGATCCAGTGCATTGATACCCAGAAAACAAAGATCGGCCTTAATGTGTTTAATGCGGGTAATGGCTTCTCCACCTACGGCTATCTGCGATTTCTTGGCTATCTTATCTCCGATAAAAATGACCTCAATATTCGGATGCTGTGAATATTCATAAGCTGCAGGGATACTACCGGTTAAGAAAGTGGCTTTCAGGTTCTCCGGCAATAATCTCGCCATTTCAATGATCGTGGTTCCTCCGCCGGTTAAGATGAACATCCCGTCTTTAATCAGAGAAGCGGCTTTTTCCGCAATAACCTTCTTACTGTCTGCATTATAGACATCCGATCGCAGGTAAAAGCTGTTAAAGGATTTAGATAAAGCCCCGCCATGTACTTTAATCACTTTGCCGTTTTCTGCAAGTTCATTCAGGTCGCGGCGTATCGTATCTTCGGAAACATGAATGGAGGTGCTCAAATCGGCAGAAAGCACACTATTGTGAAGACTTACCTGGTGGAGAATATAGGCCTGGCGTTCTTTTTTGAGCATTGCAAGCAGTTAATTGTTGATCAATTTCTGCATTTTTTTTTAGAAAACAAATAAAAAGCTGCAAATTGTTGCAGTGTTCGACGCATTTGTCAACAAAAAGCCGCAAAAATGAATAAAAACTTAAACAGATTGTGCAAAATTGCCGCAGCAGATTCCCGCCTCATCGTTGGGTTAATGAGTGGTACTTCCCTGGATGGTTTGGATGTGGCATTATGCAGGTTTACCGGCAGCGGGCATGATACCCGGATTGAGATCTTACATTTTGATACCGTTCCCTTTACAAATGATTTTAAAGAGGAGATCCGTTCCGTTTTCTCTAAACGTACAGTGGATCTCGAAAAAGTTTGTGTACTCAACGGCTGGGTGGCACAACAACATGCGGCGATCATTCTGGATTGCCTGAAAAAATGGAAGGTAGACCCTTCACAGGTTGATCTGCTGGCCAGTCATGGCCAGACCATTTACCATGCCCCTAAATTATTGCATCCCGAAGACCGTTTTGGCAATGCTACTATGCAGATCGGCGATGGTGACCAACTTGCCGTAACTACCGGTATTATCACATTAAGCGATTTCAGACAGAAACATATTGCAGCCGGAGGCGAAGGCGCACCACTTGCCGTATATGGCGATTATTTTATTTTCAGTAAAAAAGGAGAGAACCGGATCATGCTGAATATCGGTGGCATCGCCAATTTTACCTATTTGCCGGGTAATTTAGATGCTATGGCTATTTTCAGTACCGATACCGGCCCGGGTAATACCTTGATGGATGCCTATGTTCAGCTGCATTTTCAAATACCCTACGATAAAGACGCTGCGGTAGCCAAACAAGGCAAACCGAATGAAGACCTGCTGAACCAACTTTTGCAAAATTCTTTTTTTGATAAAGGGTTTCCCAAAACAACGGGCCCCGAATTATTTAATCTGCCTTATCTGGAAGCTGCCATTGTTAAAGCAGGTATAGATGCCATCTCTCACTATGATGTGATGGCTACCATCAACCGGTTTAGTGCAGTTACCATTGTGGAAGCTCTCAAGAGGAATTTGCAGGAGGGGGTATCCTATGCGATCTATACAAGCGGCGGCGGAATGCATAACCCTTTGCTTATGCAACATTTGCAGGAATTATTACCCGGCTACACATTTCAAACCACCGATGCATTGGAGATCAATCCAGATGCAAAAGAAGCCCTGCTGTTTGCGGTATTGGCTAATGAGTGTGTGGCAGGCGGACAAACCCTCATTGGCAATGGCACCACTGATATCCCTTCTGTAAGTATGGGTAAGATCAGCTTGCCGGGGTAGGCAAATAAAAAGGTCCCGCGCAAGAACGCCGGACCTTGGGGATATATAGAGCAGGGATATTATTTCTTTGCTTTGTCAAACACACTCACGATTCCGGCTTTGGTGATCTCCAGTACAACGGTTTCGTTAGTTGTATCGAAAGAAACGTAATAATTCTTCTCATTGGTAGCATTGGTGAATTCCATGCAGTCTTTTACCTGGTACTCAGGAAAAGTATACTTGGTAGTGATGGTTTCGATAGCGCCTTTTGGCAATTTGTCGAAAGCTACATTCTTGCTGGTTCCTATCAGGTCGCCGTCAGTATCATAGAAAGCATTTACTTTTTCATTTCCCAGTTCAAAACTTACTTTTTCAAAACGGGCATCTGTTTTCCATGATACATTCTTTGCTTTGCTGAAAGTAGCGGCAAATTGATCATTTACTTTGGTGTTAGCTGAAGTACCTGCTGCAAAAGCGCTGGTTCCGGTTGCGATGGCGATTAAGGCCAGGATGAATAACTTTTTCATTGTTTGTCTTTTTAATTTTATTAAGAATGTTTTGTTTGTTTCAATTTGATATGTCAAAAGTAGAAACGGTTGCTATGTAGACGTTGTCAATTGTGATTAGTTACAGCCGAAGGATACCGGATTGTATGAACGGTGTTAACGGGAATGTTAATGTAGGTTAATGAGTGGCTATGATCCAATACAGTAAAGGGTTTCAGGCGATTTCATAAAGAAATCTTAAAGGCCGTTTTTGCATGATGAAATGGATGACCCAACGGTACCCTTTAGGATGAGTGGTTACCCCATCGGCGAAAAAGATCGCGGACTACGCGGATTTTTGTATGATTGAATGGATAGATACAAATAAAAAACCCGTTTCAGTTATGAAACGGGTTTTCTTCTGTGGACTATCGACCATGGACCATGTACGTGGTACTATTTCTTCTGCATACCCGGATAATGATCGATCGTTTCAAACACATTCCGCTTATCTGCTTTCAGAAGGTCGATGAAACGGCTTAATGAATCGGCGAATTGCTTTTTCTCAAATAATCTGTCGTGAGAAAGGATCACGATCGCATTCTGCTGGTTGGTGCTTCCATCTTCAAATTTCTGGTTAATACGCTTCACCATCTCTTCTGCAGATTCACGGGGTTCTTTCTTTTTACCCTGCTGGCCCCATTCCAGGTCCCAACCTACGATCTGATAACCCATGGCATCCAGTTTCTTTACCAGTTCGGTATTGGCTTTTTGTCCCTGAATATTACCATTAAAAGCCCATGTATTATTACCCGGCAGGCGGATGATCTTAACCGGTACACCCAGTTCCTTCTCATTCTTAAGGAAATCATTCAGGGCACTGTCTGTATTGGCCGGAGCGTAAAATTTGCTGTATTTATCATTAAAGCCATGGCTGAAACTGTGGTTAGCCAGTAAAAACTGAGGATAGCCATTACGGATAGAGTCGATCAAACGCTTCTTAAATGGCCCCACCTGGTTAAAGCCCACAGAAAAGAAAGTGGCTTTAATGCCTTCTGCACGGAACACATTTTTACAATTTACCGTTCCGGGAGGCTGGGGAGAATCATCCAAGGTAAGATATATATATCGTTTTGAGCTATCCAGTTTCACAGGAGAACCGGGAACGGGTTTGACTACCGCAGCTGTTGAAGCCGTATCCGCGTTTTTGGTTGTGCCTCCATTGTTATTACAACCTGCTACCGTGGCTATCGCCAGCACAGCTAAGCCTGTATTGGCCATCATTTTCAGAATGTTCATAGTATAATGCATTGTTTCGGTTCAAAGATAGGCAGGGGGAAAATCTTGGTACTTGCTTATTTATCCTCACATGTGGAGAGAACAAGCATTTAATGGAATTATTATCCACAGGGAGTTTTGGTTTGGGGTTTGGGGTTTGGAGTTTGGAGTTTTGGGTCTTGAGTCTTGAGTGTTTTTTGCAATTAATGTGGTATACAATATGGAATATTGGGTTGTTGTTTTTCCAAACCCCAAACCCCAAACCCCAAACCCCAAACCCCAAACTCCAAACCCCAATCTATCTAAATCTCTCCGAAACCGTATACGCTACTTTATCATTGATGCGCCGGAAAATATCATCATTGATCTTTCTGAGTTTTCTTACCCGGCGGCTGTTCAGCAATCTGCCTTCACTATCAAAATATTGTGGCTGCGAATAGAATGTAAGGATATAATATTTCTCATTCGTAAAAGGTAAATGGATGGCTACCTGCCGGATAGACATGAATACCAGTGAATGCCGCTGGTTATTGGAATAATAATCCAGGTTATTGATCCAGATACAATGGATACTGCGCATCTGGCTGATGAGGCTGTCCATTCTTACAACCGGTAAGCCATATTTCACCAGCGTATCTTTTAACCTTGCTTCTTTGATCTCAAATTCATAAATGTATTTGATAGAATCTGTGAGGATCTCCAGCGAGATATAGTTGAATGACCTGTCGGTAAATGCAAGTGAAAAATGTTTCTTCTCATAAATACTTCTATAAGAATGTTCTATCTCAGTCAGTGTTTTCTCATTCTCCTCATAGTAGCGCGTAGAAAATGTTTTACGTGATGCACAGGAAAAGAGCAATGCTGACATGCATACAATCCATATTATATAATGCGGTCTATTTCTCATCCCTTGTTTTTTTAGTGATATGAGAAATGCCGAATATGATCTTTTTTAAGAAAGTTTCAGAAAGCAATTGCCTGCTTCGGAAGCCATAGTCCCAATAGGTGATCGCGATCTTGTCGTCTACCTCTTCTACATTAAGTAAGATGATAAAATGCGTGGGCACACCCAGTTTCAGTCTGGTATGGTTCTTTTTATAGAGATCAAGATTGTTTACGAACAGCGCAATATTACCTGTTTGTAATCTTTCGGATAAATATTCAAACATATCCCTCACACCCGGCCTGATCAGATCAGAACCTACGGCATCTACTGTATAGTTGAACAGTTTCCGGATCATCCGGTTGAACTTGGAAAAATTAACTGCGGCCCACATAGTGTTTTCATTACCCGGATCATAATGTTTGTCAAGCGTATTGAGATAACCTTTGAAATGATCTGCCAGTGAAAGAAACCAGAGCTGATCAGCCGGCCTTATATCCAGTTCTCCTTTGAAACTTAACGTGCCTGCCACGAGTTTTACCTCTCTGCTGGGTTCAAAATATTCTTTGCCATACATCGCTTTTCCATTCTTATATAATTCGATCAGGAAAGTGGCATAGGTCAATGGATCATCATGCAGGGGTAAATAGGAGAGCGCCGCATAAGAACAGAAATTGGTACTGCGACCTTCATAAATACTGAGGGGCTGTTCAATATTTTTTTTGATATTCTCCCAAAAACGAACCGGTTCTACATTGGGCCAGAATTTGCTTACATGTAATGGGTTTTGTTTTTCAAGATAAACAAGTGCCTGGTGTTTGGTGGAAAGGGATGTAGTGTCTGTATCCCTTTGATCTTTTGCTGAAGCGGTTGTAGCCTGCATCCAGAAGAAAGCAACAAGTGTGAAACAAAAAAACGTTCTGATATGTGAAGTGAGAAAAGACAAATAATTATTTACCTAAAAATACAGCATATAAAAACATTTCC
>CANGOX010000046.1 GCA_947455605.1 Chitinophagaceae bacterium | reverse complement strand
CTACACCGGTAAATATGAGAGTAATGGACGGAAGAGGCAGAGTGATCGATGCGAAATCACAGATCGGATCCAACAGCACGATCCAGATAGGTCATAATTACAGCAGCGGTACTTACTACGCTGAACTGATACAGGGTACACAACGTAAAGTGGTACAACTGATCAAAGCGAAAGGATAGGTTTTAATGAATCCATAAGATCCGGTGGTTCGGGGGAACTGCCGGTGACCAAAGAGGCCCGCTCAGCAATGAGTGGGCCTCTTTTATTATTTTAGTCTGTACATTTATCTCTGCGCGCGGGTTAGATCAACAAAAACTGCTGTTAAATGTTAAAATATACCTACTGCTTAAACAACCGTAAGGCAGATGAATTACGTACGTCTATCAGACAAAATATATGGATATGAAAAATTTACGCAAATACCCTGTCCTGTTGATGATGACAGTGATGCTTCTTAGCCTGGGATGTGCCCTGGCTCAATCTAAAAAATACCCTGATCCCCCGGTGGCCGATAGCAAAACGGTATTCCCGGTGCAGTTAACCGATGCTGAGTGGAAAGCACGTTTAACAAAGGAGCAATATTATATCCTTCGTGAAGAAGGAACCGAAAGGGCGGGTACAGGTAAATATGACCATTTTTACCAGAAAGGAATCTATTATTCTGCAGCAACATTACAGCCCTTATTCAGTTCGGAATCCAAATTTAATTCCGGCACAGGATGGCCCAGTTTTTATGCACCCATTACACCAGATGCGGTGAGGTTAGTAGTTGATCGCAGTTTTGGAGAAACGCGCATTGCGGTTGTGGATAGTAAAAGTGGTTCACACCTTGGGCATGTATTTGATGATGGCCCCGCACCAACAGGTAAAAGATATTGTATGAATTCTGCGGCACTGATCTTTGTGCCGGAAGGAGGAAAGCCACCAACTTCTTCTAAAAACTAACCTTTTATTTTGCTAGGAGAGAAACTAAGAAAAAGAGCGTATCCGCATTTGAGAGACGCTCTTTTTCTTCTGGCTTTCTCTTAGTGAAACAGCTTATTTTCTTTTGAATACCCCAAAATAAATATCAGACCGCTTCTCAAAGCCCAGACGTTCATACAGGTTGATCGCTCTTTCATTATCACTTCGTACATGAAGGATAGGGGTCTTCCCTTCAGCAACTATTTTTTCAGCGATCAATGAAACAAGCATTGCTGCATAACCTTTCCCAAGATGATCCGGGTGTGTACATACGGCACTGATCTCAGTGTACGCATCCAGGTGTAAGCGTTCTCCGCTCATGGCAACCAGCTCATCATTCACAAATATGCCATGGTAATTACCAAATTCAATCGTTCTTTCTGCAAAAGGCCCGGGCTTGGTAAGAGCCGTTAAAGCAAGCATAGCAGGAATATGCGAAGTGTTTAATGTACGGCAATCTACCGTACCCATTTCTACAGGAACAAATTTGAAACAGATCATTTGCCAAAGCGGGGTGGTAAATACAAGTTCCCATTTATCCGTAAATACCACCTGCTCTTTTAACATGGCAGACCAGGAGCGACCTTCGGGTAAGCGTTCGTATAGAATGGATTGATTTTCTTTCGTCCAGGTAGGAAGTGCAGCAAATGGAGATACTTCAGCGGGTAGATAGCCGACTATATTATCACCTAAATTAAAATGGCTATCCACACTGTTGAGTGCCTGCCATACCGGGTTATCTAAGATGTGTAACAAGTCGAATCAGATGTTGGTGAATAATCAGTGTTTTCGTCCTAAGTGAACTAAACCGTGCCTTTGTGCCTTTGTGTGCAAATTTTCTCACACAAAGGCACAAAGGCACGGTTTAGAACAAAAATACCGATAAGCTTTCAATCGCTTATCGGTATTTAAAAGAAAGAGTTGCCTGCTCTACGCCAGTGCTGCTACTTCATTGATGTTCTCCTGTAATTCAAGTTTTGCTGTTAGTGATATTACCTTTTCTAATAACGCAGGCATTACTCTTTCAATGGGGGAGGTTAATTCGATACCTTGTTGCTGTATGGTTTCAATACTTACAACAAATAAATAGATATGCGGCATTTTATCCATCAGCTGGAGTGCATTTACCATATCGCGTAAGCCAATATCATGCGTACTCATGGCACGCGGAAAATCTTTGGCAAACTTTGGTTCGATCAGGCGGATGGTGCCGGGGGGATTGCCATCCAGTGTTGCATCGATCAGAATGACGGTAGTATGTTCTTCAAAATATTGGAGCAGGTGAAAACCTCCTGTACCACCATCTACAATTTCTATATCCGGTGAAAGGTTCATCGTTTCTAATCTGCGGGCGGTATGAACGCCTACACCTTCATCACCCATCAGGTAATTGCCGATGCCCAATATCAATATGTGCGGATCTCTTTCCATTATTTTTTTGTATCAGTGTTAGGAGTATGATGTTCTTCGTTCTGAAACACTTCTTCTTCAATAAACTTCCATCCGCCACCCATGCTGCTCATCTCGCCACGGCCTTCTACATAGTCGTGATAGAAAACAAGGTATACATGGATCACAGCAAAGAGTATAAAGAACCACATGGCCCAATGGTGTATCTGCCGGGTTAGAATGTCTCCACCAAATAAAGCGGGCACCCAGGCAAACATTTTTGGTAACCACCAGGTTCCCATTACTGCATACAGGCCAAAGCCGGTTAAGCATTGTATCAGAAATGCCCAGAAAGTGAGGAAATAGATAAATCCGGCCATAGCATTATGGCCAATACTGATATGCTCTTTGCCTTTCATCATCAGGATATCGATCTTGAAAACATACCACATTTCTTTAAAGAATTTTTTAGAAGTGGGTATGAACTGTTTCCAGTTGGCATATTTATTTCCTACAAAACCCCAGTACAGGCGGAACAGGAAATTGAAAAAGAAAATATAAGCTGCTACAAAGTGAATAAAGCGAACCCATCCCATGGTAAAACGCATGGTGGCTTCCTGCTTGCTTTGCAGGGCCAGGGGGTCGGCAATTAAAAAACCGGTAATGATGAGTGCTATAATGGCCAGCGCATTGAGCCAGTGATAGTAACGTACGGGTAATTCCCATACATACACACGGCGTAAACGATGAACATGCAGGTATTTGGTTTTCATAATGAATGCTTAATGGTTAGGGCCGTTGATTAATCTCCTATAACACTTACACGACTGATGGTCTTTCCTTCTTCATCATACAGGTGAACACTGCAGGCCATACATGGGTCGAAACTGTGTATGGTTCTCAGTATTTCCAATGGTTGGTTTTCATTGGCCACCGGTGTGTCGATGAGAGAAGATTCATAGGCAGATAAACCGCCTTTTCCATCTCTTGGTGAAGCATTCCAGGTAGTAGGTACCACCAACTGGTAGTTGGCGATCTTACCGTCTTCAATATTGATCCAGTGTGCCAGCGCACCGCGTGGCGCTTCTGCATGTCCTACGCCCACCGCCTGTTTTGGCCAGGTTGAAGGATCGAATTTGCTGGTATCTGCCATACGTGTATCACCATTCTTGATATTGGCGATCAGTTTATCGAAGAATTCCATGCTCCATCCTGCTACCAATACACTTTCCAGACCACGGGCAGCTGTTCTGCCGAGTGTAGAGAAGAGTGCGGTTACCGGAATGTTCAGGTCTTTTAAAGCTTTATTAACTACTGCTTTATATTCTTCTTTTCCTCTGGCATAACCGATCAGCACGCGGGCCAACGGGCCTACTTCCATCGCATTGCCTTTCCAGCGTGGTGTTTTCAGGTAACTGTATTTCTGTGTAGTATCTAAATGCTCGAACGGAGGTTTAGGGCCGGTATATTTGATCTTGCTTTCTCCTTTCCATGGGTGTAAACCCACTTCATCACCACCTTTGTATTCGTACCATGAGTGTTTTACAAATTCCTGCACTTCATCATCTTTACGGAGATCCACATCAAGAACTTTGCTGATGTCTTTATTCAGAATAGCGCCTGAAGGGAATTTGAAAGATGCTTCATCTCTGTAATTGGTTACAGGTAGATCGCCATATGCAAGGAAATTACCCAGTCCGCCACCGATTGCACCCCAGTCTTTATAGAAGGAGGCTATTGCCATCAGATCGGGAATATACACCTGCTCAATAAATTCCTTGCCATCTTCAAGAAGTTGTTTTACATAGGCCAGTCTTTCTGCATTGATACCACTCACATCATCCAGAGAAATAGAGCAGGCCATACCACCCACCAGATAGTTAGGATGCGGGTTCTTACCACCAAAAATGGCATGAACTTTTACAATTTCTTTCTGCCATTCCAATGCTTCAAGATAGTGTGCAAGGCCAATCAGGTTTACTTCTGAAGGCAATTTGTAAGCAGGGTGTCCCCAATAACCGTTGGCAAAAATGCCAAGCTGGCCACTGGCTACAAATTTTTTGATGCGGGTTTGTATATCACTGAAATAACCGGGAGAACTTTTTGGCCATTTGGAAATACTCTGTGCCAGTTCTGAAGTTTTCTTGGGATCTGCTTTTAAAGCATCCACTACATCTACCCAGTCCATTGCATGCAGGTGATAGAAGTGAACTACGTGGTCGTGCATATACTGTGCGCAGTACATGATGTTACGAACCAGTTCTGCATTGGGTGGAACGGTAATGCCTAAAGCATCTTCCACACAACGTACAGAAGTGAGCGAGTGTACCGAAGTACAAACGCCGCAAACGCGCCCTACAAAGGCCCAGGCATCGCGTGGATCGCGGCCGCGAAGGATCTCTTCCAGCAAACGTACCATGGTGCCGCTGCTGAAAGCGTCTTTGATCTTGCCGTTCTCAATATCTGCCTCTATACGCAGGTGGCCTTCTATTCGGGTAATGGGGTCTACAACTATTCTTTTACTCATATAGGTAATTGTATATCGTTAGTTATTATGATTTCAATTCGTGTTCGCTTTGTTTGCCTTCATCTTCCAGTTCATGGATGAGTTTGCTCTTGCGGATATTGGTCATTACCGCATGGCCTGCCAAAGCCGCAGCAGTAACACCCAGTGCTACCTTACCAACGGTATCGGCATCTGCTTCTATACCAAAGCCGGCAAAAGAAGAACCTCTTTCATATAATCTTCCGTTATCCCAGAAATTCTCTTCGCTGCAACCGATACATGGGTGGCCCGATTGAATAGGGAAGCTGGTACCGTTATTCCATTTGGTAACACCGCAGGCATTATAGGTTGATGGGCCTTTGCAACCCACTTTATATAGACAATAGCCTTTTTTAGCATTTTCATCATCAAAGCTTTCAACATACAGACCGGCATCGTAGAACGGACGGCGGTAGCAGGTATCGTGAACTCTTTTGCTGTAGAAAGCTTTTGGCCTGCCCATACGGTCGAGTTCAGGGATACGGTCGAAGGTTACCAGGTGAACAATTACCCCGGCCATTACTTCGCCGATAGGAGGACAGCCCGGAACTTTGATCACCGGTTTGCCTTTGATCAGTTTATGAATAGGGGTGGCCTGTGTAGGATTGGGTTTGGCAGACTGTACACAACCATTGCTGGCGCAACTGCCCCAGGCAATAATGGCTTTGGCACCATCTGCAGCTTCCTGAAGGATCTGCATCGATGTTTTACCACCAATCATGCAATACACACCATCTGCGCCAACAGGTACACTGCCTTCTACGCATAATATGTATTCGCCCTTGTATTTCTTCATGGTATTCTGCATGGCTTCTTCAGCCTGGAAACCGGCTGCAGCCATCAATGTTTCTGTGTAGTCTAATGAGATCTTATCCAGCAGGATATCTGCTACGATGGGGTGCGACGACCTGATAAAACTTTCACTGCAACAGGTACATTCCTGAAAGTGAAGCCAGATAACCGGCACGCGGGGTTTGGTTTCCAGCGCTTTGGCAACCTGGCCAATGGCTGAGTTTTCAAGGCCGATAAAGGCCGTCATCATGCTTACGAACTGAAGGAAGTCGCGGCGGCTGTAGCCTTTTCGTTGTACTTCTTCATAGTAAGTGGGTTGTTGGGTTGGGACAAGCTCGTTAGACATAGGGCGTTGTTTTAATTGTGTAAAAGCGAACACAAATTAGTTTTGTCCCATACCGCGCCGAATGATGTTTATCACGGGGGTATATGATTTAAATCATGTTTCTCAGTATCGGCATTTTCTACTTTGCATCCTGAACGTCTAATTAAACTTCACCATTATGAAAAAAATCATCGCATCAGCAGCCTTATTAATGCCTCTTATTACGATGGCTCATCCCGGTCATGGCGGAACAGATGGCTACACCATCATCCACTATTTTACAGAACCACAGCATGCCATCATCACTTTTGGCATATTGGCTGCAACAGGCGTTTTTATTGCCTGGGAGCGTAGACAAAAAAAAGAACAGAAATAGAACTTCATGCATGAATTATCCATTGCCATGAGTATTGTTGACCTTGCTGCAGAGCAGGCGGCTAAACATGAGGCATTGGAAATAGAAGAAATAGAGCTGGATATCGGCTGTTTGAGTGGTGTGGAAATGGATTCTTTCGATTTTGCCTGGCGACAGGCAGTAAAACGAACGATTCTGGAGAATGCGATCAGAAAAGTGAACCGGATAGAAGGGAAAGCCCATTGCCTGGAGTGTGGATGTAATTTCGATATGCATCATCTCTACGATAGCTGCCCCGATTGTAACAGTCATTTTTCTGAGATCCTCAGCGGAAAAGAATTAAAGGTGAGATCATTGGTCTTACCCGATTAACCAAACATAAAACGAACCCTATGTGTGCTACCTGCGGATGCGGGCCTTCTTCCCATGATCATCAAGATCACGAACATGGCCACGATCACTCACACCAGAACGGAAAAGGCAAGAAAGTGATTGATGTGGAACAGGATATCCTCCACGAGAACAACCTTTTGGCAGAACGCAACAGGGGTTTCTTTGAAGGAAGAAATATTCTCGCGATCAACCTGGTGAGTTCACCCGGCTCTGGCAAAACAAGTTTACTGGAAAGAACCTTAACAGACCTGAAAGGGGAACTGGAATTTGCCGTAATAGAAGGCGACCAGCAAACCGCCAATGATGCCGACCGGATACACGCTACCGGCACAAAAGTAACCCAGATCAATACCGGCAAAGGTTGTCACCTGGATGCACATATGGTATTGCATGCCGTTCAGGGAATGAAACTGAAGGCAGATTCTGTTCTGTTTATTGAAAATGTAGGCAACCTGGTATGCCCGGCCATGTTTGATCTTGGCGAGAAAGAAAGAGCAGTTGTGATCAGTGTAACCGAAGGGGAAGACAAACCCCTGAAATACCCGGATATGTTCCATTCATCCACACTATGTATCATCAATAAGACCGATCTTTTACCATATGTGAAATTTGATGTAGAGAAGGCAAAAGAATATGCCAGAAAAGTAAACCCTTCGCTGGAGATCATCGAACTTAGCTGTACAAGTGGGGAAGGGATGCAACTTTGGTATGACTGGCTGAAATCAAAAGTATTAACACCCGCCTGAAATATATAATCATGCCTGTTTATCACATACATATCAATGGAATGGTGCAGGGAGTTGGCTTCCGTCCATTTGTGCATAAACTGGCAGTACAAATGCAGATAGACGGCTGGGTAAGCAATGGCTCAGATGGCGTACACATTGGTTGCAGCAGTGAAGAAGAAAAAATACATAGTTTCTGTCAACAGCTTATTGAGCACCCTCCTGCATTGGCCATTATTACCGAACATTCTATCCGCATCACAGATATCTCCGTTGAAAAGGGATTCTTTATTAAACCCAGTACTCCCGGAAATAATATCCAGATGCTCATCACTCCCGATGTAGCCATTTGTGACGATTGCAGAAGAGAAATTCGAGATCCGGAAAACAGACGCAATCATTACGCTTTTACTACCTGTGTTAATTGCGGGCCAAGATATTCCATTGCCACTGCATTGCCTTACGACCGTAAGCATACAACTATGCGTCATCTTCCGCAATGCAAACATTGTACGAATGAGTATATGGATGTAATGGATGCCCGGCATCACAGCCAGACCAATAGCTGTCCCGTTTGTGCCATTGCACTGCATTTGTATGATGGCCCGGGTAAAGAGATCGTACTTGCGAAACAGGAAGAGTATTTGCAAAGGATAAAAAAAATATTACAGCAAGGCGATATTGTTGCGGTGAAAGGCGTGGGGGGGTATCTGCTTTTATGTGATGCTACCAAAGCAGCCACGGTAGCTTTATTGCGAAAAAGAAAACAACGTCCCACAAAACCATTTGCTTTATTGTATGCAGATCTGGAGATGCTGTATGCAGATGCAGATATCCGTCCTATGGAAATGGCTGCATTAAAAGATAAAGCAGCACCCATTGTATTATGCCGGTTAAAAAAACATCCTGAAAACAATATCGCCGTACAACAGATCGCACCAGGGTTGAATAGTGTAGGCGCCATGTTGCCATCCTCACCTTTGTTACAACTCATCGCAGATCAGTTTGGCAAACCTTTGATCGCTACCAGTGCTAACTTAAGCGGTTCTCCTATTATTTATGAAGATGAATCAGCGCGTTATTGGTTGAGCGGAATTGCGGATTATATACTTACCTACGATAGAGATATTGTAGCTCCTCAGGATGACAGCGTAATTCAATTTACGAGCCGCGGACAAAAGATCATTCTCCGCCGAAGCCGTGGATTGGCACCGAATTATTATCCGGTTCCTTTTTTACCCTTGCCCAATCATACGCTGGCCATGGGTGCTGAAATGAAAAGTGCTTTTGCAATAGCGCATAACGACCATTTGTTTATCAGTCAGTTTCTGGGCGATCAGCAATCAGCCGAATCACAGGAGAGTTTTGATGCTTCTTTGCAACATGTTTCTGCACTCCTGGGTTTTAAACCCAAACATATTATAGCAGATAAACATCCCCGCTATCATGTATCGCAACGGGGAAGGGAACTGTCTACCATGGATACCAGTTCTTTTACACAGGTACAACACCATGAAGCACATTTTGCATCCGTAATGGCAGAGAATGATCTGCTGGAACAGAAAGCGCCGGTGTTAGGCATTGTGTGGGATGGAGCGGGGTATGGTGATGATGGACAGATATGGGGTGGTGAAATATTTCTGTATGACCAGGGCGAGATCAAGCGCACCGCACACCTGGATTATTTTCCACAATTGCTTGGCGATAAAATGAGTAAGGAACCCAGACTGAGTGCCTTAAGTTTATTGCGAAATTATCCGTCCTCACAAAAATTATTACAAAAACATTTTACCGATAAAGAGTGGGCCTATTATCAGCAGCTGTTACAACAGCCGCAAACGGTTATGACCAGCAGTATGGGCCGTTTGATGGATGGCGTAGCCTGTTTACTAGGTATTACACCGGTAACCAGTTACGAAGGTGAAGCAGCCATGCAGCTGGAAGCGCTTGCCAAAAAATGCACCTATCATTCTTATGATTATTATAATCTTCCTTTGGTTGATGGTGTGATTGACTGGCGCCAGCTGATCAGTGAGTTGATCGAAGACTGGTCGCAAAAAGAATCGAACGAGGTCATTGCCTGGAAATTCTTTTATTCACTGGCCCGCGCCATCTCACGTATCAGTGATCATTATTTTATTGATAAGATCGCTTTTAGTGGCGGTGTATTTCAGAACAGTTTACTGGTAGATATGGTGATTGAGATGATGCATCATAAAAGACATTTGTTTTTTCACAGACAACTTAGTCCTAACGACGAATGCATCAGCCTTGGGCAACTGGCATGGTATAGTAAGTTTGGAGAGAATGGCCGGACAGACAGTTCCGGTCAAAAAAAAGCGCATAACATAAGATCCTCTGCCGGCTGGCAGGTGTTCTAATTTCATTTTTTAAAAAATCAAGATCATGTGTTTAGCTATTCCCGGAAAGATCCTCGTTATTACAGAACAGCTGGATGATACTTTCCGCAAAGGGAAAGTTTCTTTCGGCGGTATCACCAAAGAGATCAATCTCTTCATGGTACCCGAAGCCAAAGTAGGCGATTATGTGTTGGTGCATGTAGGTGTTGCGATAAATGTGGTGGATGAAGAAGAAGCGAAGCAGACCTTTAACTATTTAAAACAGATGGGCGAAGTGGAAGAGCTGAATGAATGATAGAATGATAGCATGATAGGATGATAGAATGTAGGCTACGTAGGGGATTTTCTAATAGTAGAAATTAGCTTTTAGCGAGAATCTTTGTTAGATTAGAGGGAAACGAATCATATGGATGAGAAGACTATGTTCATTGAATCTTTCAAGAACAGGACAATGCAATTGGCGATTAAAAGTATTCAGTTGTTTCGGTTAATGCCAACAACCGAGGAGGCAAGAGTTATTGGAAAGCAAATGCTTCGCAGTTCATCATCAACTGCCGCAAATTATCGGGCAGCCTGCAGAGCCAGATCTCAGGCTGAGTTCTACTCAAAGATGAGCATTGTAATAGAAGAGTGTGATGAGACATTATTCTGGCTTGAATTAATCGAAGAATCATTTATTTATACTAAACCTGAATTACAACAACTTAAAATAGAAGTAACTGAGATATTAAAAGTGGTATCAAAAGCCCGTAAAACAATGTCCTCCTAAACCATTCTATCATGCTATCATTCTATCATTCAATCATTATCATATGAAATTTTTATCAGAATACAGAGATCCCGAACTGGTGAAGGAATATGTGGAAGAATTGCATAGGATAACTACCAAGCCGTGGACATTAATGGAGATTTGCGGCGGACAAACACATAGTCTCGTAAAGAATGGAATACTTGACATGCTTCCTGAAAAGATCACCATGGTGCATGGCCCGGGTTGTCCGGTATGTGTTACCAGTGTAAGTGTAATAGATGAAGCCGTTTTTCTGGCAGAACAACCCAATACCATTTTATGCTCTTTTGGAGATATGCTTCGTGTACCCGGAAGTAAGAAAAGTTTACTCGAAGCAAAGGCCGAAGGTGCAGATATAAGAATATTGTATTCTCCGCTCGAAGCGGTTGAGCTGGCTAAACAAAATCCGGATAAACATGTGGTATTTTTTGCAGTTGGTTTTGAAACAACAGCTCCCGCCAATGCCTTAAGTGTGATACATGCGGCGCAACAAAAAGTAACCAACTATAGTATACTGGCTTCTCACGTTTTGGTGCCTCCCGCCATGGAAGCCATATTGAGTGATGATGCAAACCTGATTGATGGATTTCTGGCAGCCGGACATGTTTGTACCATCATGGGAATGGAAGAATATTATCCTGTGGCAGAAAAATATAAGATCCCCATTATAGTAACAGGTTTTGAACCGGTTGATCTTTTGCAGGGGATATTGATGGCGGTAAAGCAACTGGAGAACAACGAATACAAAGTAGAAAATCAATATGTTCGTAGTGTACTTCGTGAAGGCAACCGGATGGCGCAGGATACGATCCATAAAGTATTTGAAGTGAGTGATCGTGTGTGGCGGGGTATTGGGGCTATTCCGCAAAGTGGCTATGAAGTGAATGATGCCTACAAACAATACAATGCCCGCTTTCGTTTTGCTATCGATATTCCATTTGCAGAAGAGAACAAAGAATGCATCAGCGGAGATATTATGAAGGGGTTGAAAAAACCAAGACAATGTCCCAATTTCGGAATCAAATGCAAACCCGAACATCCATTGGGTGCGCCTATGGTAAGTAGTGAGGGCGCTTGTGCCGCTTACTATCATTATAGTTTCAATGCCATGGAAGAAAATATTGCTGTTTAATTAAAACTTAGTCCCTTGTCTGATAAACTTTCTTTTCAATTATCCTGCCCAATGCCCAAATTCGATTTTGATGTGATCACCATGGGGCATGGCAGCGGCGGATTGCTTACACACCGTTTGTTACAAAGTGGTGTGTTTGATGTGTTGAAGAACGATATGCTGGATCAGCAACACGATGGTGCTTCCTTTGAACTGAACGGAAGAACGGCTTTCAGTACCGATAGTTATGTGATATCACCCATCTTTTTCCCAGGAGGAAATATTGGCGAACTGGCTGTGAACGGAACTGTGAACGACCTTGCTATGTGTGGCGCATCACCCAAATATTTGTCATTGGCCTTTATTATTGAAGAAGGGTTTACCATGGAAGCCTTCTGGGAGATCCTGGTGGGTATCAAATCTGCCGTGAATAAATCAGGTGTTATGATCGTAACCGGTGATACCAAAGTGGTTGAGAAAGGAAAGGGCGACCAGATCTTTATCAATACATCCGGTATTGGTGTGATCCACCCGAAAGCAAAGATCCATCACAACCATATCCAAGCGGGCGACCAGATCATTCTTAGTGGTAACCTTGCACAGCATGGCATTGCCATTATGAGTAAACGCCAGGGTTTGGAATTTGAAACAGATATTGTTAGTGATTCTACCAACCTTAATCATACCATCACTTCCCTGATTGATGCATTAGGTGATAAAGTAAAATTCTTACGTGATCCAACACGCGGTGGCCTGGCTTCCGTATTAAATGAACTGGCCGAAATGCGCAAACTCGGTTTTGTGATCGATCAGAATAAGATACCACTCGACGAACAGGTAGAAGGCGCTTGCGAAATGCTGGGCCTCGATCCTTTATATGTAGCCAATGAAGGTTTGTTTGTTGCCATCGTTGATAAAGAAGCAGCGGCACAAGCCATAGAGCTTCTGCATAAAGATGAGAATGGTACCAATGCTGCTATCATCGGAGAAGTTACCGAAACACATCCCGGTAAAGTGATGATGAAAAGCCGTATTGGCGGACATAGGGTGGTAGGCTATCTTACAGGTGAACAATTACCAAGAATCTGCTGATTCCGTCATTCCTGCCGTTGGTTGTCTTATGTCCAACAACAAAAAGATAAGTTTATCCGCCCTTTATTTTTGCATAGCTACTTATATCTGCCAGGACCATTTACTTTGCGAAACTCTTTTGACTTGCCACGCTCTTCAGTTTTGCCACGCTCTTAAGAGCGTGGATAAATGGGATCTTACACATGTTAAAAATGCGGTAAATGTTAAGCGGCTACAGTGTGAACAATTACCCCGTATTTGCTAAGTGCCATTATAAAAATGACACTTAGCTTTTTTCTCTTTATGAGCTACGGTTAGGGGAAGAATCAATTATTCAGTTTGCCCTGTGCTATCCATGCATTGAACTGCGCAATAAATGCCGCCGATAATGCGGGTTTGCCTTCAGGCATTCTTACACCTGTACAATAGGTAGTGCCTATCTTATCCTGTATAGAACTGCAGCCGGTTGTATGGCTTAATACGCCACTATAGGTTTTTGTATAAGAATGACAGCCTCCGCAGGAACTCGTTAACGTTGGTAACAGATCTTTTGCAAAACTTACGGAAGTGGTTGTGGCAGCATTTCTGGTGATCGTATAACTGGTGGTAATACTGCCTGCACTATTGGTTGCCTTTACACTAAGCGTATATGATCCGGCGGCTAAAGCGGTGGTCCAGTTGATAACTCCGGATGCCGCATCAATGCTGATGCCGGTTGCAACAGTGCCTGTTAAACTGTACGTGATCGTTCCCAATCCATTATTAATGGTGGGTGTAGCAGAATTGCCGGCTGTACCAACGGCAGAGATATTGGTTGCGGGGTTGTAAACAAGACTGGTAGGTGCAGTTACAGTGGCAGTATTATTTACTGTTAAGATATAATTGACGGAAATACTGCCAATACTATTGGTCGCTTTTACTGCTAAAGTATAAGTGCCCGCAACTACCGTATTACTCCAACTGATCTCTCCGGTGCTGCTGTTTAAGGTAACACCTGCCGGAATTGTTGAGGTAAAACTATAGGTTACGGTACTGCCTCCTGTGTTGATCGTGGGAATACCTGAGCCGCCTCCTGTTCCTTTAAGGATAGTAGTACTACCGGGTGAATAAGTGAAACCCGATGGTGCTACAGGTACTACTACCAAACTGTTCACAATTAATTTGTAGGTTGCTGCAGCCATTCCGGCGCTGTTAGTGGCTGTTACGAAAATATCATAACTGCCAGGCGCCACCGTATTTGTCCAGCTGATGATACCCGTACCTGTTTCAATACTGATACCTTCAACAACCGAACTGATGATCGCATACGAAAGCGAACCGGTACCCAGATTAAGGGTTGGAGTAACAGAACTTCCTGCGGTTCCCTGTATTACAGTTGTGGTGGAGGGGGTGTAAACTAAATTAGCAGGTACACTAACTTTCTGGTCTACCTGGTGCTGACAAGCAAATACCAGCATGGCCAGTAAACAAACAACGATTGCCTTTCTCATGTGCTTTATTTTTAGAAGTAAATTTTACTGCTCATGGGATCTTATAAATCCATGTGCGATCTTATGGATGATCTTTTTTACAAAGCCCGTTGGCCCTGTTTGTAGATCCAATAAAATAATCAGGTAAAATTTAATTCATGATACAGCTACAGGAATAAATGTTGTCCTTTGCTGAAAAACCGGCTAAAACTCAGTTATTACACGGTAGAAGTAAGAGGATTATACCGTGTTTTAACTGCTATCAGTTGTTAGTCTACTTCAGCACATCAACATTACTTCAATTACTATGCTAAATCTTTTCTTACGCTGTTAAAAAATAGGTAATGTGATTTATTTGTTATACGAGAGGAGATGGACCGATAGTTAATTGATCAGATCGATTGAAGGAGCAGGAAGAGATATTATGCTGGCAGGAGATGCCGGTAAGTTAACCGTTAACTATGAAGTGCTTTCGGTAAAACAATGAATGGATCGAACCCTTTCGGTCTTCTGTGTATAATAACAAAAGACCTTTCGTTTTCGATCCATTCATGCATATCAGTAAATTTATAGCGGTCTTCTTCCTTCAATTACACGAAGGATAATTGCAATAATGGCAATCACAAGAAGAATGTGAATAATGCCACCTGAGTTGTAACCGACAAACCCAATGAGCCAGCCGATGATCAATATAACGGCAATGACGTACAAGATGTTTCCCATGTTATTTTTTTTAATGATGAATGGATAACCCGATGGTGGATATGCCGTTTGACAGGTCGATAAACGCTCCGAGTTTTTTGGTGATATGATATTCTGAGCCAATACTTAATACAAGGTATAATGCGCCGGGTCCGTAACTGGTATTGGGGTCAGGTGCAAAACCATTTTCCCAAACCGTTTTTCTGATCGCGTATCCCAGACTGCCTGCCAGATAAAAGTCCCAATGGGGATGTGCTTTTACGATCTGGTCAAAATAACAGGTAGCTTTTAAGCCAACCGGTATCACGCGCTCATGGTAAGCATTGTTCCTGAACTGATACAACAGCACAAATGGTGCGAGTGTAAGTGTTGGGATAATGTCAATTTCATAGTCGATATGTACTGCCGGGGTCTTATAAAAAGCATACCCATAATTTCCTATTCCGCTGCCCACACCTATATTAATTGTATGACCATATTTTTCAGAAACCGGTTTTGCCTGCGCACCTGCATTGTTAATGAACAGTATGCAGATAAATACCAGACAGACGATCGTTTGTTTATGAAAATTTGATATGATCATACCATTCCGTTGCTATGCGTTTTAACCTTTCCTGTGAATACTGGTATTTATAAAGAAGTGATGATCTCATTGATCTCATCTTTTGTTTTACCCAGTTTTATCTGCAGCCTACCCACTAATTCATCCTGTTTTCCTTCTACCAAAAGGAGATCATTATCTGTAAGCATTGCAAATTTTTGTTTTAGTTTTCCTTTGGTTTCATTCCAGTTGCCTTTTAACTCTGTTAAGTTTGTCATGATGTATTTTATTAGCGTGAATACTTTTTCACTATGTAAAGTTGAGATAATACCGGTGGGTCTTGTTATACCTTTCAGCAAATGAATTACACTATTCACAGGGGGGGGGGTAAAAAAACCACTTTTGTTTTCAGGAAAAGTGGTTCTATTATAATCGGGATATTGTTTTATTTATTAATGGCCTCGGCCTTTGCCTTTATCATCTTTTCCGTTGCCACTTCCGTTTCCGTTGTTGCCATTATTGCCCCTCCACTTATTATGTTCAGGGTGGTTTTTGATCTCAAAATATTTTTCGTCATGGCTATTACGGATCACCTGCTGGCTGTGATTGTTCTTATAACCGGCATATTGTGTCCTGTATCGTTGCGCATTCAAATAAGGGCGGTTTTCATTAACCACTACTTTATAACCGCTGTACAGGTCAAAATTGCGGTAACGTCCTGGCAAAGAAGCACTGAAGATCCAACGTCCGCGGTCCTGGTAAATATATTGACGGTTAGAAATATTGTAGAACACATCAATATCCGGCATATAATAATAATCTGCACGGTCATACCCTACAGGTCCCCAGATCGGTTGAAGTCCTATGTTAAAATTCAAACCAATACGTATCTGCGCATCAGCAGGCTTTGATAAAAAACTACCGAGTAATACGGCAATTATCAGAAGGATCTTTTTCATGTTACTTGATTTATGATGAGTTTATAATTGCTGCTTTATGTTTGGAATAGCAATTGAATTCCGCAAAATGTAACCCAAAGGTTACCCTGTAAAATTGCGTCTATTTGGAAGTGAATTTGTTACAGGTGAAAGGCTATATATTACATATTTCACGGGTGAAGAAGGATGCCGGCCTGTATGATAACCCGTAATGTACAGGGTTGTTAAGATTCATGACCGGCATGTGTTTTACGCTATAAACAAGCCCGAAGCCGGTGTATTCATGATTGTGTGGTGTTTGGTAACACCTGGGGTTATAGAAAAAACAGAGGGCATATGCGTTTTACGCTCTATGCCCTCTGGCTTACGCTATGGTTCTTGTATTCAATTAAAAAGTTTAGGAGTAAGGAATCTTAAAATAAAACGTTTATCACATCCTCTCCATATACCATTTTAACTGACTCTCTGTTTTTTTATGTTCCATTACCCGCGTAATGATTTTCTGAAGCCGAAGGAAAGCGGTCTCGCTTTTGATCACATAATCAAATGCCTGGTGGTGCATACAATCAACGGCAACTTCGATCTTATCCTGCGATGAGAGCATAATAACCGGTATTTCTTTATTGATCGCTTTGATCTTATCAAGTGTCTGTATTCCGTTCATGGCGGTTTTATCTACTCCGTCCAGATGGTAATCCAGGATGATCACATCGGGTTGTGCATCCATTCCTGCTATACACAATTCACCGGTTGCAAATGTTTGTACATGGAAGCCGGCAAACTGAAGAAATTCAATCTGCAGCAATTTCAGGAATACGGCATCGTCGTCAACCAGAAACAGGTTAATCTTCTGTTCAGTTTTCATTTGCTTTCTCTTTTATGTGATTAAAGGCTTCAGTTAATTCTGTGCAAGCCTGGTTACAAACTTCTTCCAGTTGTAATATCAGGGTATTGATCTCTGAAGATTGTTGTTGTGAAGCGGCATAATCTTTCACATGGATCGCCATTTTTTCAAAATTATTATGGATACCCATAATCGAAAAAGATGGAATCATTTTGTGAACAGCAGACTGCAAAGCATCCCAGTTCTTATCGGCCCAGCTTTGTTTCATATTGCTGATCAAAGCGGGTGTTTGCTCAAGGTAGATTGAGATCATCTCCATCATTAAAGCAGGGTTTGCTTTGGTTCTTCGGGTTAGATAGTCCAGATCGGTACATTTTATTTTTTTCTGGTACAATTCAGAAAGTTTCATTTCAGTTACCGGTATCGCAAAAGCCGGCTTTTTAACTACTCCCATGATCTTACTGTATAATAAACGTTCATCAACGGGTTTGGCTATATAGTCATTCATTCCTACGGCTTTACATTTAGCCAGATCAACCGTGGTTACATCTGCTGTTAAGGCAATGATAGGTATGGTTAATTGTAAGGTATTTCTGATATATTCTGTGGCTTCAAAACCATTCATTTCCGGCATCTGCAGATCCATCAGAATTATATCATAAGATTGGGTCTTCAGTTTTTCGATGGCAATTTTTCCATTACCTGCAATATCCCTTTCAAATCCAAAATCATCCAGCAGTGTCTTCATCAATAACTGGTTTAACGCCATATCTTCCACTACCAGTACCCTGATATTTTTGACCCCTATCTCCGGTTCTGCCAGCAATATTTCTGCCTCGGCTGAAGCTTTTGTTTTTTGAAAACTTAAGATAAAACTAAAAGTAGAACCCTCATCAACCTTACTGGTTACACTAATATGTCCACCCTGCGGTTCAACAAGTTGTTTTACAATCGCAAGTCCTAAGCCCGTTCCACCATAGAGCCTCGAAGTACCACTGGAAGCCTGTTGAAAATTTTCAAAGATCGTATCTATTTTATTTTCAGGTATACCAATACCTGTATCTTTTACTGCAAATTCGATCTTTACTTTTTCTTCATCTTCTGTAAGCAATTTCACACTAACGGTGATCTTTCCCTTAGTAGTAAACTTTACGGCATTACTTACCAGATTCAGTATGATCTGGTGCAGGCGAACAGGATCACCTACCAATACTTCCGGGATCTGGTTGTCATATTCTTTCACCAATTGCAGGTTCTTCTCTTGTATCTTGGTCTCAAACAGATGCACCATGGCCGATATCGAAGAAGCCATTTTAAAGGGTGTTTGTTCAAATGTCATTTTGCCTGAATCTACTTTTGCAAGATCCAGTATATCATTGATCAGCACGATCAGTGCGTCTCCACTCATTTTTATGGCGGTCAGGTATTCTTTCTGTTTGGCATTTAGCTCTGTTTTCAATACCACTTTTGTAAAACCGATGATGGCATTCATTGGCGTGCGTATCTCATGGCTCATATTAGACAGGAACTGTTGTTTGGCTTTTACTGCATCCTCGGCAATTACTGTTGCTGTTTCTGCCTTGCTTTGCGCTTCTTCTGCTATTGCTGTTGCCAGCTCTGCAAACACTTTTGCTTCTATGAACTCTTTTTCAATTCTTTTCAGATCCGTAATATCCCGTGCCACCACCACAGCACCCAATACATTTCCCTGGTCATCTTTATAGATTGAGCCGTTAAAAAGCACATCTGTTAATTTGTGGTCGCGGATGGTAAGGGGGTAGTCTTTTACAAAACCTTTTGCAAAAATATCTTCGTATACTTCTCTGGCTTTTTGAGGTTCTGTAAAGTATTCAAAAAAGTTGGTGCCAATCAGGTCTACTCTTTTCACACCGGTTATGGTTACGGTAGCTTCATTCATATCCATGATCTTTCCTTCGGTACTGATGGTTACAAGTGGATCGAGACTGGCTTCTATCAGGCTCCTTGCGTATTCGGATTGGTGTCTGCTGTTTGGCATCTTTACTGTTTAAGCTTCTTTCTGTAATTCACTGTTACCGATTTCTTCAATGGGGTTGCGTCTTTTCTGTTTCAACAGCTTAAAGTGAGTGGGTGAAAATCCGGTCACTTTTTTAAACTGGTTAGATAAATGCGCCACACTGCTGTAATTCAGTTTCCAGGCTATTTCTGTAATATTGAGTTCATCATATATGATCAGTTCTTTAACCCTTTCTATTTTATGGATGATTATGAATTGCTGTATGGTTATTCCCTTTACCTCAGAAAATAAATTGGATAAATATGTATAATCATACTGCAATTTTTCGCTGATATGGTTTGAATAATTCATGATAGGTAGTTCATCTGATCCATGGATCATCTCTGTGATCACATTGGTGATCCGTTCAATCAGGATAGCTTTCTTATCATCCATCAGCTCTAACCCGGAAATCAAAAGTGCTTTTTTCAACTCCTCTCTTTGTTCCGGTATCAAATCCTCCATGATCTCTACTTCACCCAGGTCTACAACAATAAAATGAAGGTCCAGTTCTTTCAAAACCTCCTTCACCATCATTTTGCATCGCAAACTCACCATGAATTTTATATATAGTTTCATAAAGAATTAATTTGACCCATGTTACAAGGGCGTGCTACCTATTACCTGTTTGTTTTAATTACTGTCTAAAGAAATGCTGAAAGAAGGTGGTCCGTTACTTTGGTAAACCGACTGTTTCAATTTAGATTAAGCGGAGGTATTGGCAGGTTACATACCTGCTTACCTAAGATAGTCTATATTAACCGCAACCGGGTGTTTACTTTATTTCTTCTTCTACTTGTTTATACAACAAAAGGCCCGCAGTTATGATACTGCGGGCCTTTGTTATTTATTCTATTAATACAGCGTAAATTCTACACGTCTGTTTTTCTGCCTTCCGGCATCTGTTTTATTGGTAGCGATCGGTTGTGATTCGCCATAACCTACTGCTTCTATCTTAGCATTTGAAGCACCCTGAGAAACCAGGTAGTTTTTTACTGATTCTGCTCTGTCTTTAGAAAGACGCATATTGGCTTCATCAGAACCAACCCAATCTGTATGTCCGCCTAATTTAAGACTGAATCCTTTTTTCACCAATACTTCTGCAACCCTGTTCAGGTAAGGAAGTGATCTTGTACGGATGGTTGCTTTGCCAAATTCAAACTCAAGGTTATGAACTGCTTCACTTACGATCCTTTTATCTTCTTCGGTAATTACATAGGTATTGTTATACACCTTAACCACTGTGTCTTTTGCAGGTGGAGGAGGAACAGGTAATGCGCAACCGGCACCATCTACTTTTACTCCACGTGGGGTATTCGGACATTTATCGAAATAATCAGATACGCCATCACCATCAGAATCCATCTTCATTTTATTCAGGTCATCACGTAAAGCATTGATCTCGGCCAAACGCTGGTTATACCTTTCTTCGCTTGCACGAAGTGAAGCACTTAGCGCATCATCATGATCTTTCATATTCTGCGCTAACTGAGCAGGTGGGTTATGCCTGGCCAATTGTGGCTTGGTGGCTTTGCCCAGCATAAATTCCAGACCGATATGTGCATAAGAAAATTTATCTCCATTATAAGGAGCTTTTACATAGCCGTCTAAATTGTCGGCATCTACATAAGCCATTGTATAACCTAAATCAAGGTTTACACTCTGTGATAAATTGGCTTTAATTCCTAAACCGAAAGGAATATAGAACTCTGTATTGCTTCCATTAGGGTTATAACTTACTGAAGTACCTGCATTACTTACGGTAGTTGCATTGAAATTTGCAGCACCACCACCTAATGTAACATAAGGCTGTATAGAAGTGTGTAATTGTGACCAGTTTATATTACCCAAGGTTACTACACCACTTAAGCTCGTTGCCCAATGCAATTCTGTTGTAAATGAAGCAAAAGGGCTGGGTGGAGGTAAACCTACCCAAAGCTTGCTGTTATCACCTTTCAAAGTTCCCCTCAGGAAATCCAGTTGTAAACCGAACACATGGGAGGTTTGATATTTGATATAGGCACCATAACCCAAGGTGGTACCCCACTTCGAGAAATCATTTCTGCCGCCAGCTGCAGAAAAAGGAGCCATAGCACCGGCGTGAATGCCGATAGACCATGTTTTAAACCCCTGGTTACCTGTAAAAAGCGGAGGAGGTATAATTGTAGCTCCTCTTGAATTTGTATCCTGTGCCATGGTTCCTGTAACACTGATCAGTGCGAAGGAAAATGCGCAAACGATTGATAAAATGTGTTTTTTCATAAACGATTTTTGTATAATTGCTTTCAGCCTTTATTGGATGAAAATTTGTTAAACAAAAGTCCTTTAGTTGAATAGGTTAATTGTTACAGCATGATGCGCAAAACTTATATCATTCACTGTTTTATCCGATAAAGCCCTTCTTTGTGACATTATATGATGTTTATAAAAAAATAAACCCGGTATTTAGTAAATACCGGGTTTATCTGTTGAAGTTGTGACTTTGTTGCCCGTATGACCCCTTTTTGCCGTTGTTGGTCTTATGTCTAACAACCCTACTCAAGTTTAAATACCAACGCTTCCGATTCTTTATTAATCATTTCTGCATGAAACAATAGTTTGATCTCATTATTTGTTCGCCTTAAACCAATTGTTTGTGAACTTCCCAACATGCTTATTTTTTTAACAAAATCAAATTGCTTTCCACGAAGTGATAATTCGCCGTTCAATTTTTCATTATCACCCAATTGATAAACAGCATACACGGCATTTCCTTTTTTGGTGAAAACGAAATTTCCCTGCCTGGGCAATTTGGGGTCTGCATCGGTTTCATAGATCGCTTCGTTGTTTATATGCATCCATTTACCTATCTGTTGTAAACGTTCGTAGGCAACAGCGTCCCATTCGCCATCCGGCCCGGGGCCAATATTCAGTAAAAGATTTCCATTCTTGCTGATTATATCTGTTAGCATATGAATGATCTTTCGCGATGATTTGTATTTGTCGTTTGGTACATATGACCATGAGTTACCCATTGTAATACAACTCTCCCAGGGATAAGGCAGGTAAGCATCGGGTACACTTTGCTCGGGGGTTACATAATTTTCATACTCACCATGAACGGTCCTGTCTACCACTAACAGGCCCGGTTGGTATGAACGCGCCATGGCAGCAATCCTTGGCATATCAATATCCTGGTTGTACGGAATGGTACGTTGCCATTCTACAGATGTATCAATACTGCTGAAGGGCCGCACCCAACCACCATCGAGCCATAGTATGTCCATCTTTCCATAATCCTTCATCAGTTCTTCTATCTGGTTATAGGTAAACTGTTTAAAACCATTCCAGCGCTCCGGATATTTAGTAGGGTCATAAGAAACATTCCGGCTCTTGGGTGGAAAATATTTCCACCAGTAATGGTCGGTATTCCAATCGGGTTTTGAAAAATAGGCCCCGATCATAAATTCTTCTTTCCGGAATGCCGCAAATACTTCCTTAGCTACATTGGCTTTCGGATTGGCAGCAAAAGGAGATTTAGCACCGGTGATTTTATAGTCGGTTTGTTTTGAATCAAACATACAAAACCCATCATGATGCTTGGTAGTGAATACCACATATTTCATTCCCGCATCTTTTGCCGCTGCGGCCCATCTTTCAGGATTAAATTTTACAGGATTGAAACTTGTCTGCAGATTTTCATAGGCTTTCAGGTAAGTATACCAGTCAGCTGAATAAGGTCCGCGGCGTTTGGTCCAGCCCTCATCTTCCGGACAAATACTCCAGCTCTCTACCACTCCCCATTGACTGTACGTACCCCAATGCATCAACAGGCCGAATTTCACTTTTTTCCAATCTGCTAATTTTTCTCTGACCATTGGATCAGCGGGGGCCTGGTATTGATAGCTGGCATTATGTTGTTGTGCATAGAAAGGCAATGCGCAACCTAAGCAACAAGCAAGTAGTAAGTATTTCATAAGTCAGGATTCTAGTGGTAAGGATTCTTTGATGAATTTACTAAATTTTAAAATAGTAGTATTTATACTAGTGAAAACGCAAGTGATGCTAACAGGTGTTAATAAACCATCATTAGAAGCGCTATTTTTAAATAGTGATGATTAATTAATATTTAATGACGAAAATTTCACCCTATCCTGCGCTTCATACATTTAATTTACGGATTGTTAAATGATAAGTTTTATTGCCGTGACGAATTTCTCTAAAGATGTAGAATGATTAAATGAAATCGTCATAATGATTACCCCAATATGCAAAGCAATATGAATACAGAGCCTGGTTCTGATAATAATCTGAAAGATCCTACAGGTTATCCAAGTGTAGTATTCAGTCTATATGAACATGTAAGTGCTGCTGTTTTTATTATGCAAGGAGAGGATATTTTTCTTTTTGGTAACAGTGCGTTTTGTAAAATGTCTGGTTATACCCAGGAAGACCTGCTTCTGCGTAAATGTAATTTCATTGAACCTGAGGATACGGATATGATCCGTTCTTTCGGAAAAACACTGCCTGTATCTCTATATAATAAAAAACTAGCAGCCACACTTCGTTGTAAAGATGGTTCGGTCTCTGATATAGAGATCACCTATTCTAAATATAATGTAGACCAGACTTCTTATTGCATAGCCACAATTACGGATATCTCTTCTTTCCGGAATCTTTCTGATGAATTGATCTTCCAGGAAGATAAATACCATACCCTTTTTGAGAACGCGCTGAATTCGATCATCATTACCAATATGGAAAATGGTATTATTCAGGAAGCCAATGCTTATGCGATCGATCTATTCGGGTATGACACTCGTGAATTCAGAAAACTGAACTGTGAAAATGTAATCCTCAGAGACGATTCTTACAGGACCTATATGAGTAGCCTGAGGCTAACCGGTAAATATTCCGGAGGACTAACCTGTATACGCAAAAGCGGTGAATATTTTAAAGTTAGTATTGCCAGTTGGGTATATGTGAACAGGCAAACCAGGGAAAAATATGTGTGCAACTGTTTTCTGGATATTAGCCAGAAAGAAAAACTGGAAGCCTTTCTCGACGATACCAATAAAAAGGGAGCCACAGGGTATTTCGAATTCAATTTCTTAAATAATCAGCATTTCTTCTCTCCTGTATTGAAACAACTTATTGAAGTGCCGCCGGATTTTGTTCCGGATATTGAAAGGGATATCGTTTTTTATAAAGAAGGGGAAAGCAGGGATAATATTACAAAGCTTCTGAGTTCATGCATAGAAACCGGTATCTACGGACAGGAAGAAGTACAGCTGGTTACCGCAAAGGGCCGGGAGATCTGGGTGAAAGTAAGTGTAAATGCAGAGCTGGTAGACGGAAAATGTATACGGGTATTCGGAACCTTGCAGGATATAAACGACTATGTGATCCTGTATAAGAAACTTTTTGAAAAAACAGCGCAACTGAACAAGATCTTTGAATCGGTTCCCGACATTATTCTTATCACTAATAATGAAGGAATCATACTCGAAACCAATGAAGCTGTTCTTGCCAGTTGGGGTTACCGGCCCGAAGAACTGATCGGTATAAACAAATTGGAATTGGTGTATGCCCCCGATAAAGAGATAACAATCAACTATAACGCAGAAGTTAAAGTGAGCAAAACCAGATATGATTTTGAGAACAGACACCTGAAAAAAGATGGTGCTGTTGTGTATATGTCATGGTCTTCGAGATGGGATGAACAGGAAGAGAAATATTATCTGGTTGGAAGGGATATGACTGAGAAAATGGAAAAAGAGAAGTTTGAAAAATTCAATTCATTGATTGCTACAGAAACAAACAATGGAGCTTTTCTTACACATAAGGATGGCCAGGCCATATGGATAAACCAATCATTCGAAAATATCACCGGATTTACAATGAGTGATATGATCGGGAAGAAACTAAGTACATTTTTAGTAGGGAAAGAAACGGATCAGGATACACTTCGATTGGTGAATGATTCGTTCAGGAACTCATTGCCGTTTTCTGCAGAATTTATATCTTATCGAAAAGATGACAAAAAGATCTGGATTCATGTACAATCGCATCCGATCTTTGATAAACACGGTGAAATAGAAGGCTGGTTTGGTATATGTAATGATATTACTTTAAAAAAGGCGGAGGAACAGAAATTAAAACTGTTTGAATCGGTTATTGAAAATGCCAATGATATCATCATTATATGTAATGCCGATTCTGCTGCGGAAGGAGGGCCCAAGATCGTTTATGTAAATGATGCTTTCCAAAAAACAACCGGTTATACAAAAGAAGAAGCCATTGGCCAATCACCAAGGTTTTTACAGGGTAACGACTCCGATCATATTACTACAACTACCATTCACAAGCACCTCGATAAATGGAAGCCTGTTCAGGCAGATGTATTGAATTATAAAAAAAATGGTGAGAAATTCTGGAACCGCATGTTCATAACGCCTGTAGCAGATCATACCGGTTGGT
>CANGOX010000045.1 GCA_947455605.1 Chitinophagaceae bacterium | reverse complement strand
TTGATCTTATCAATTGTGAACGACGGCAAAAAGATCTTTGGTTACGGAGCAAGCACAAAAGGAAATGTTCTTCTGCAATTTTGCGGCTTAACAAATGAACATATCCCATATATAGCCGAGGTAAATGAAGAAAAGTTTGGATGTTTTACACCGGGCACCAATATTCCGATTATTTCAGAGAAGGAAGCCCGTGCAATGAATCCGGATTACTTTCTGGTACTTCCCTGGCACTTTAAAAACAGTATTCTTGAACGTGAGAGAGAGTATATTGAAAATGGCGGAAAATTCATCTTCCCTTTACCTGAGATAGAGATCATATAGTATCAACCATAGCCTGAATGAGTAATAAGATTAAGGGACTGTTCATTAATACATCGAAGGCGGTTTGTAGTATCTATGAATCTGGTAAGATGAGTTATGATTGTCTGATTTTATCAGATAAGTATGACCTGGATTATATTGAAGTAAATGAAAACAACCGGAAAATAGATGCCACATATGATTTTTATGTGTTTAACTATCATTGGGTAAAAATGGGGTGGCTAGATACAAAGCAGATCAAAGACCTTCCTGGGTTTAAATCTACAATTGTACTAGAAGTTTCTCCAAACGACCCATTTGCTTGTGTTCCCCAATATGATTTTGATGCCTATCTGGTTTTGGATCCAACCTGTAAACATCCGTATAATAGTGTTTATAATTTTCCCAGGCCTTTGGAAATCCCGAAGCAAACACTCCCACCTTATACCTACAAAAACATACCGGTTATCGGCACTTTTGGGTTGGGTGCTACTGATAAGGGGTTTGATGAAGTAGTAAAAGCGGTAAACCTGGAATTTGATGAAGCAATTGTCCGAATTAATATCCCCAGGTCTGAAAATTTCCCCCAGGCCGATTTTATTGAATTTAGTAAATTCCTTAAATCGATCTCTACTAAGCCAAACATTCACATAGAGGTAACGCAACATTTTTTTGACAAAAACGAATTGATTAACTGGTGTGCTGAAAACACCTTAAATGTGTTTCTTTATAACAGACGTATCGGAAATGGCTTATCGGCCACTACCGATCAGGCGATAGTGAGTGGTCGGCCATTAGCCGTTTCAACTAACCCTACATTCCGGCATATTCATACGTATATCAAACCTTATCCTTATCAAAGTTTAAAAGAATCCATAGTTTCTTCCATTCCACATGTTCAGAAAATTCAGGAGGATTGGAAACCTGCAAATTTTGCTTTAGCTTTTGAAAAAGTATTACAGGAAAGACAGATTAGACATACGTCGGTTGATTACGAGGTATTTACTTTGCCTTTGGTAAAACGAACGGGTAGCCTCATCAATAAAATTTTTTCAAGACAAAGATTGTTGGATCTTATCCCCCCAATAGTCTTCAAGTTCACGATAAAAAAAGGATTGAATGTTATTAAAGGCAACAACGATGCCCTTCAAGGAAGTAAGACCTGGACACCTCCTGTAAATTTCATACACCAATCTGTTCATTCTTATAGCAGACTTCAGGAAGATCTGTTATTGGATTATATGTTTAAAAGAAAAGCAAACGGAACTTATATAGACATTGGGGCTCCGGATCCTTTTTATAATAATAATACCTGCCACTTCTATCTGAGAGGATGGCGTGGTATCAATATAGAGCAGGGTACTGCTTCCTGGGAAAAATTGTGCAACGAAAGGCCCGATGATGTTAATTTACTTTTGCAAGTAATCGATTACGGTGATAACAAAGAAAACAGTTTACAGCTATCTTCAGGAGGGCAGCAACTTCAAAAAGGAAGCTTAACAAAAGTACTGGACATGTTTCTGAACGGTCGTCAGTTTGATCTCCTTGCCGTAAATACGAATGCAACAGCGGTCTCTGTTTTAAAAAGCAATGATTGGGAAAAATACAGGCCCAGCCTTGTATTGATCAGGGCGAATTCTGAAGATCGGGATATTCAACTTTTTATGGACAGGCAAAACTATCTATATATATATTGTAATGGGAACTCCTCCATATTTGTTGATAAAACCAGCAAAGAGGCCGCTATTTCAGATATGATAAGTTTTAACTGATCAAGAATAAAAAACAGGATTAGCACTTGCAACCCTTGGTGAAGAGATAACGATTATTTGTTAAAAGGCATGAAACAAACAATGAAAAAATATATCCGGCGTCTGATCCGAAGACTGATTTATCCTGAAGTAATGGATATTTTGCTTTTTGAAGCACGTTTTTTTGTAGATCCAACCCGAGTGAAAGTAGCTAAAACCGCTAGTATTTCGAATGCTTTGTTGAATACAAACTCTGGCACGATCACTATTGGAGACTATACTTTTTTTGGGCAAAATGTTTCCATTATTGCCGGAACACATGACCATACTCTTTTAGGTAAAGAGCGGATGCATAGTATTCCGCAACAAGGCCAGGACATCGTAATAGGTAATGGGGTGTGGATAGGTAGTAATGCAACTGTTTTAGGGCCATGCCATATTGGAGATAATGCAGTGATAGCTGCTGGTTCTGTGGTTATGAAAGATGTAAATGCTAATACAATTGTTTGTGGTGTTCCTGCTAGGCCTATAAGTACCATAGAAGTCTTGAATAAATAATAGTTGGTTATAGTATAGCAAGGGTTAATGTATATCAGTGAAAATAATGATCAATCATAGAAATATTAAAGAAGCGCTTTTAATAAGGCGGGTAGAAGAAACATTTCTGCAACTTTTTTCAAAAGGCAGACTAAATGGAACGGTTCATACTTGCGTTGGACAGGAATTTTCTGCAGTAGCATTTGCAGGCCAATTAAAAAAATCTGATTTCATCTTCTCTAATCACAGGTGCCATGGGCACTATCTTTCATTTACCAAAGATTGTTACGGCTTAATTGCCGAATTGATGGGCAAGAAAACGGGTACCAGTGGTGGTGTAGGTAGTAGTCAGCATCTTTGTAATAATAATTTTTTTTCAAACGGTATACAGGGTGGAATCGTACCTGTAGCTGCGGGGTATGCGTTAGCGAATAAATTACAAAAAAATGGGAATATCGGGGTTGTATTTATAGGTGACGGCACATTAGGCGAGGGTGTTTTGTATGAAACGATGAATATCATTTCTAAGTGGGATATTCCATTAATGATAGTTTGTGAAAATAATTTCTATGCTCAATCAACACCACAACATGTTAATCTTTCCGGTGATATACTGAAAAGAGCCGAAGCCTTTGATATTAAAACATTTAAAAGTAATACCTGGGATGTAGAAAATATTATAAAAAACGCCGAACAATCTATTGACTATGTTCGAACGAGTGGAAAACCTTGCTTTCACCTTGTGGATACCTATAGACTGAATGCACATTCAAAAGGTGATGATGACAGAGATGCAGAAGAAATACAAAAATACCGCGATAAAGATTTTTTGATACAGTTCGAAAAAGGTGATAAAGAAACTTATGCAAAATATTTAGTACAGATAAATGAAAAAATTGATTCAGTTTTAAGTCAGGTTGAGAATGACACTGAACTCTCAATAAACGAATATTATTCGGAAATCAAAGACTCTGAAACATCTGATTGGTCAGATGTTAAATATGAGGATAAGAGACAGGTTGATCTGATTAATCAATTTTTCATTGATATGATGAGTAAAGATGAAAAAACTGTTTTTTTAGGAGAAGATATTCTGTCTCCATATGGAGGGGCGTTTAAAGTTGCAAAAAACCTGTCTTTTAAATATCCTGAAAGGGTTTTCTCAACGCCTATCAGTGAAGGAGCACTTGCAGGAATTTCCAATGGCCTGGCTTTGGCAGGGTTTAAACCTTATGCCGAGATTATGTTTGGTGATTTTGTTACGCTTGTAATGGACCAGATTATTAACCATGCCTCTAAGTTTCACCATATGTATAATGGTAAAGCCTTGTGTCCTGTTGTACTAAGGACCCCGATGGGTGGTAAAAGAGGGTATGGGCCAACCCATTCACAAACAATGGATAAATTTTTGGTTGGTATTGATAATATAACAACAGTAGCGCTGAATGCCTTAATTAACCCGATTGAACTATATACGGCTATTCATTCAGAAAAACATCCGGTTATAGTTATTGAGAACAAGGTTGATTATGGTAGGAAAAGTAGTAGTCTTCGTTTAAAGAATTTTAACATTCAACGAAATGCTGAAAAATATCCGGTTATTAAAATTTCACCCTATTCTTCTAATCCAGATATAACTATTGTTACTTATGGAGGAAATGCTGCATGGATAATTGAGAACCTAAATAAGTTAATAATTGAAACTGATAGAATTCCTGAGGTAATTGTATTAACAAAAATACATCCAGTTGATTATACCGAAATAATCAGATCAGTTCAAAATACCAAAGAACTTTATTTTGTTGAAGAAGGAAGTAAGTATAACGGTATAGGAAGCGAAGTGATTGCCGGAGTGGTTGAAAAAGCTACATTTTCTATAAAAGCAAAAAGGATCGGAGCCCTTCCGGTTCCAATTCCGGCAGTTAAGTCTCTTGAAGAAATAGTACTTCCTGGCATCGATACCCTGATTCAGGCGATCATTAATAAATAACGGTATGACAATATTGCAAAAAATAACTGTGCCACACGAATCTGTGAATGATCAATATCTCACGGTTATTACGCTTTGTTTTAAATCAGGAGATATTGTTAAGAAAAATGATATTATTCTTGAATTAGAGACTTCCAAAACCTTATTAACAGTGGAGGCGCAAGCTGATGGATTTATCAGTTATTTCTGCGATAAGGGAGATGAAGTTGCCGTTAATGATTTAATTGCTCAGATCACGGACGAGCCCTATTTGCATGAAGAACTTTTAGTGACCACACATGAAAATGATAAGAAGAGCGAAATCAAATCGGAGAAAAGGACTGATGTAGAGACGATTTTTTCAATAAAGGCAATGGAAATTATCGCAAAGGAAGGAATCAAAAAAGAGTTGTTTAATGAATTCGACTTTGTAACCGAGACTGTAGTTTTGGATTATCTGAATCCAGGAAGGCAAAGGCAGAAGGAAAAAAATGAAATCGCGTCTCAGCACTCTCCTAAGGGAAGTGCTAGAAACGATATTTTTCAAAATGACGAAAAGATTAGTATTACTAAACTGTCAAATGCAAAGAAGCGGGAAATTGAATATTTGTCAAGTGTTCAGGAAGCGGGGCTTGTAAGCACAATTTATATTGATGTAAATCTCGGATCTTTTTTTGAATTAGTTAATCCACAGTTGGAGTATTTTAAAGAGTCCATATTACCTGTTGTTATTTATGAATCATCACGGTTACTTTTAAAATATCCACTCCTGAATGCTTTTTATGCAAATGGAGAAATTGCTGTTTACAATAATGTAAACATAGGAGTAGCCATCGATATTGATGATGGATTAAAAGTCGTTAAAATTCATTCAACAAATGACCTTGGTTTAAACAGCATTGAAAATAAACTGATGGAACTGGTAGAAAAATACCAGGATCGTAAACTTGAAACGGTCGATTTAATTGATGTCACGTTCACTATTACAGATCTTTCATCTAATGGGGCTTACTTTTTTACGCCATTGATTAACAAGAATAACTCTGCTATATTGGGCATTGCAAATAGCAATGATCATACTAATAATGTAATCCTGAGTTTATCATTTGATCATAGAGTAACGGAAGGAAAAGTAGCAACTAACTTTTTATTTGAATTAAAGGAACGCTTAATTAGTTATTCTCTACATAAAAGAGATCATGATATTCGAAAAGTGGTTTGTTATAAATGCATGAAACCGTTGAATGATGATCTCGGAGAAATAGGATTTATTAAAGTTGTAAATGCTCAGGGACTAGATAAATTCATTTGCGACACATGTCTCTTCTATCATTAATATGGAAATAATAAAAACAATAATTGCTGCCTTTATTAAAAAACAACCTGAAGAAATAGGTAATGATACTGTTATAGACAGAACCGCCGTAAAGGGGTCTATACTCATTCATCGAATGTATGCCGAGATAGCTAGATCAGGAATAACTATTGAGAAATATGCTGATATAAGAACTTATGGCGACCTCATAAATAAAATTAATCCTGGCCAAGTACAGGTAATTGATAGTGTGAGTAATAGTAGTGAAATGATCAACCGAATTGGAATTGATTTGGAAAAAATTGATAATTTTCCTGGCGTAGCAGATTTTAGGGAAGATCCTTTTTACAATGCTAATTTCAGTCAATATGAAATAGCTTATTGTTCTCTTAAAAAACACCCACTACAGAGTTTTGCAGGACTTTTTTGTGCAAAAGAAGCTATTTGCAAAACAAACGACAAGTTTAGGAGTATTCCTTTTCATCAAATTGAAATTTTGCATAGTCCAGAGGGACTTCCGGTATTCCCCGGTTACGCTCTATCAATAGCGCATACAGACGATGCTGCTATTTCCGTAGCACAGATTCTGGAACATGCGCAGATTGAAGAAAAGCCGGATCAATACGATCGCAAAATTGAGAATGAGTTGGAAAATAAACTGATTCAAAAAAGTGAAAAAAAAGACGGATTTATTCTTGGATTAGCTGCACTAATCATTGCATTAATCGCTCTAGCTATTTCTATTATAAATTAAAGATTTATTCTTAAGTACAAAATATCAATGAGATTCAGTTGAATAAGGCGATAATTTTTGGTGTAAATGGTCAGGATGGATATTATCTGTCTGCACTACTTGAAAAAAAGAATATAGCAGTAATCGGTATCTCACGAACCGGTAATAGGATTATTGGGGATGTCTCCAATTACTCTTTTGTAACTTCTTTACTTAAAGAACATCAGCCCGATTTTATATTTCATCTGGCCGCTAATTCAACTGCCAGACATGAAGCGCTTTTTGAAAATCATGAAACTATTTGCCGTGGCTCAATGAATATTCTGGAAGCAGTGAGACTTTTTTCCCCGAATACTAAGGTGTTTTTATCTGGCAGTGCCTTACAATTTAAAAATGCAGGAGAGCCGATTTCGGAAACAACTCTATTTGAGGCTGGAAGTGCTTATGCGGTGGCAAGAATTGAGTCAACCTATCTAGCCAGGTATTATCATAAAGTATTTGGTACTAAAGTTTACGTAGGCTATTTCTTTAATCATGATAGCCCTTTAAGAAGTGAACGTCATGTAAATCAAAAAATTGCAGCAGCTGCAAGAAGAATAGTAAATGGAAGTAAGGAAGTACTGGAGCTTGGGAATATTGAGGTAAAAAAAGAGTTCAATTTTGCAGGAGATATTGTGGAAGCTGTTTGGATACTTGTTAATCAGGATCAGATTTTTGAAGCGGTTATTGGCTCAGGCGAAGAATATAGTATTAAAGATTGGCTGGTTTATTGCTTTGAAAAATGTAATATGAACTGGGAAGAGCATGTGCGGATAAATAAAGATTTCGTGCCAGAGTATGATATCCTGGTAAGCGATCCGAAAATAATTAAATCACTTGGCTGGAAAGCTAAAACTTCATTTTCAGCATTGGCTGATATGATGATGGGAGGAATATAATATGGCAGAAACTTTGGGGTCTTTATGCGATAAGCTGACCATTGTAAAATTAAAACAATATCATTCTGAAGATGAGAACAGGCTTCAGAGCCTTCATCAACAGGAAGGGCAATTGGTTGAAGAGATCGAAGAATTTATTTCAGATGCTATCAACGGCCTTATTCCGCTTAATAAACTAACATTCAGATCGAACAAGGTTTATAAGCAACAGGGTAATGAGATAAGTGAGATAAAAGGATCTATCGGAACGATTTTTGCAAAATTGGCAGATACCAATTGTTTACTTTGGCATGAGCAGGAAAAAGTATATGATTTCGAAAAAGTAGTAGATGTATCAGCAAAGGATGCCGTGGTGAAGCAATTGGCAATTCTCAATCTTCAGCGCACAAAGTGTATTGATGAAATAGATAATTCTTTTTTAGAACTTATTGAATTTAAAAGCGGTTCGAAAAAATAACATCCGCATATTGAGATAGCTTGTTGATAAGGAAAGTATGATAATAGTATGTGAACCACAGTGCAAAGGTTTTAGCCATGAAAAAGTAAACAGCGGATTTTTATATGGGCTTCGGTTAGCTTTCCCTGAAGAAAAAATACTGGTTTATGCCGACCCTTCACATATTCTGGCACTGAATGCTATTCTGCTGCATGATGAAATTCCGGTAGATAATATTGAATTTGTTTCGATTGAGTTTCTGCTTAATGATTCTTTTAAAGCCTTCTTTGTTTATCGGAAACTCTTTGAGAAACTGTTAACCAACGTGATCTCAGAAGGCGAAGACAGACTTTTTATGCTGTCGTTCAGTCCTAAGATATTATATGTACTAAAAAAACTGAAACAAAAACAACAATTCAGTAAACTAAAATTCACTTCTATACTTCATGGCGATTTTGAAAATGTAGCCAATGATGCTCCTCCTTCTTTATTGCAATCTTTACCCGGTTCATCAACACTGGATAAGATCAAACAAAAGACAATATCGGAGATTTTTAAAAGGGTATTAGAACTTGCATTCAATAAATTGGCAGGACTAAAAAATTTTCCTGTAAAATGGTTTAACGCTTTTTTTGAAACAAAGAAGATGTTACAGCTGTTTCCTTCTTCAGATTTCAGATACATTGCATTGTCTCCACATGCTCTGATGAATGCAGCAAAGTATCTTGATCTGGAAATATTCAGGATGTACGCGGTAGTGTTGCCTACGGTTTTCGCAAAACCTCTTCCCAAACCGGAGAATTCGTTCGTTAAGTTTGCTGTGTTCGGTTATGGAAATGCTTTAATGCTAAAGCAGGTAGCACAAAGACTTTCTCAGAAAGGGATCAATAAACCTTACGAAATAAGAATTATCGGAATGGATAATAGCGGATTGGAATCTTTCCCTAATATTACCTGTCCCAGCCCAGGCAAACAACTCACCAGATCAGAAATGGAGAAGTTCGCTGTTGATATTGATATGTTCCTGATCCTGTACGACCAAACGCGTTATCGCCTTACCTGCAGTGGCTCTATCCTGGAATCCCTTTCTTATATGAAACCGGTTCTGCATTTTGAAAATGACTGTATCAATTATTTTAACAGGGAAGAGAATCCTATTGGAATCTGTTGCAGCAGCATTGATGAATATGCCGATAAAATGAAAGATATAATAGAAAACTACAGTGCCTATTCTGCGAAGTTTGATTTATTCCGGGAAAATATTTCACAACTCAGGGATAAGGTATCTATAAAAAACTGGGCAGGTACAATTCATGACAGTTTTACATGGTAAGAGTAGATAAAACCCTTACTGAATTTGGAAAATATTACGCGTTCAACAGTATTCATTTTGACAAATAAGAAATAGTAGACAAATGTTATCAGGAAAATCTATTTTAATAACCGGAGGTACAGGTTCTTTAGGAAAAGAATTAACAAAGACTATCTTAGCCCGATGGCCTGATGTAAAACGTCTTGTTATCTACTCGCGTGATGAGCAGAAACAATTTCAGATGGCGCAGGAATATCCGGATACGATATATCGGGGCATTAGATATTTCATTGGTGATGTACGGGATCTGGATCGTCTGAAAAGGGCTTTTACAGGAATTGACTATGTCATTCACGCTGCGGCAATGAAACATGTACATATCGCCGAGTATAACCCGGATGAATGTGTAAAGACAAATATTGGTGGAGCCGATAATGTGATCAAGGCGGCACTGGATTCTAATGTTTCAAAAGTGGTGGCCTTGTCTACTGATAAAGCCTGTGCTCCCATTAACTTATATGGTGCTACCAAATTAACTTCCGATAAATTATTTGTCTCTGCCAATCGGATAAAAGGGGCAAAGAATATTAAGTTTTCTGTGGTAAGGTATGGTAATGTAATGGGTTCGAATGGATCAGTAATTCCTTTCTTTCTTTCTAAAAAAGCAACCGGAGTTTTACCCATTACCAATGAGAATATGACCCGTTTTAATATTTCTTTGTCAGGAGGGGTTGATATGGTTCTGCATGCACTTGATGCAGCATGGGGGGGGGAGATTTTTGTTCCAAAGATACCTTCTTATAAAATTCTAGATGTTGCCCAAGCCATCGCTCCCGAATGTGAATTTAAGATAACGGGTATCAGGCCGGGTGAGAAAATACATGAAGAGATGATCACAAGTTCAGACTCATTTACAACCTATGATCTGGGTAAATATTATGTAATTCTCCCTCAGGTCCCCAATTGGAAACTTGATGAATATATAGTGCATTTTAATGCGAAACTTGTTGAAGAAGGGTTTAACTATACATCCGGCGAGAATTCGGTATGGGAAACTGTTGATAGTTTACGTAAACAGATTAAAGAGCACGTTGATCCTACTTTTAAGATATAATTTATGAATCCAGTAATTCCCTATGGTAGACAATATATAACTACAGAAGATATTGAGGCTGTAATTTCTGTATTAAAGTCAGACACCATAACACAGGGTCCTGCAATAAAGGAATTTGAAGATCTTTTTGCGGATTACATAGGTGTTAAATATGCTGTTGCTGTTTCAAACGGTACTGCCGCACTTCATCTTTGTGCCTTGGCCTTAGACGTGTCAAAAGGACAAAAGGTGATCACAACACCGATCACTTTTGCTGCTTCGGCTAATTGTGTCCGGTATTGTGGCGGGGAAGTTGTTTTTAGTGATATAGATCCGGAAACCTATTTATTGGATATTGAAAAGGTAAAAACTTTACTGGCTAACTCACCAAAAGGAACTTACAAAGGAATTATTCCTGTTGATTTTGCTGGTAGGGCCTTCAATCTTGAGGCATTTAAGGAGTTGGCATACGAATATGAATTGTGGATGATTGAGGATGCATGTCATGCTCCCGGCGGATATTTTTTAGATAGTGCCTTACAGCAACAAAAATGTGGTAGTGGCAAGTTCGCAGATCTCGCTATATTTTCATTTCACCCTGTTAAGCATATCGCTTGCGGAGAAGGAGGAATGATCACAACCAATAATAAAGCACTTTATGAGAAATTACTAATGCTACGTTCTCACGGAATTACAAAAGATCAAGCTTCTTTCATGAATCCGTTGGATTGGGCATCTAGTAATGCAATAACCAGCCCCGATGCCGACTACCCGGGTTGGTATATGGAAATGCAGGAATTGGGATATAATTACCGGTTAACTGATTTTCAGGCAGCATTAGGGATTTCCCAGTTGAGCAGAATTAACTGGAGTCTGGAACGTAGAAGAGAAATTGCTGACAGATATGCAAATGCATTTAAAGGGAGAGAATGGCTATTGGGTCAATCAGGATCTGTACCAGGGCATTCCTATCATCTATATATCATTGAAGTAAAAAACAGATTAGGTCTTTATAATTACCTGAGGACACATAATATTTTTGCCCAAGTTCATTATATTCCAACTCATCTCATGCCTTATTATAAACAATTTGGTTGGAAAGAGGGGGATATGCCTTTCGCGGAAAATTATTATAAGCACTGTTTGAGTCTGCCAATGTATCCTACTTTATCGGATGAAGAACAGTCTTTTGTTATTCAAAGCATTTTGAAGTTCTATGAATAATTGCAGTAAAATAGCATTAGGGTCTGTTCAATTTGGGATGAGATATGGTATATCAAATAAAACGGGTCAAACTCCAGCCGATCAGGTTTCTGATATATTGAGTCTCGCCCAGAAATTTGGTGTCTTTATGATAGATACTGCTTCTTCTTATGGAAATGCTGAAGAGATTTTAGGTATGAACAACCTTTCTGAATTTAAAATTATTTCGAAGTTTATGCCTAAGGGTGATTCAGATAATGTATCTGATCAATTATTTAAAAGTTTATCTGATTTAAAGATTGATAAATTATATGGATTTTTGGCTCATAGGCCCTTGGATATAGTTAAAAGAAAATGGCAATGGAATGAATTGTTATCATTACAAAAACAAGGGATAGTTGAAAAAATAGGTTTTTCTTTTAATCACCCATCTGAGATTGACTTTGTTCTTGATCTTGGAATGGTGCCTAATATTATTCAGGCACCTTTTAACTATTTTGACAATAGATTCGAAGAAAAATTAATAGCATTAAAAGAAAAAGGTTGTGAAATTTTTACACGGTCTACTTTTCTTCAAGGTCTTTTTTTTATGAAGACACACGAATTGTCATCATTTTTTAACGAGGTAAAATCCTTAATAGAAGAACTGCAGCAAGGATCAGACACTTTAGCAGGAGACTTATTAAAATATGTGATAGACCAACCATTCATCGATAGTATAGTAATAGGTGTGGAAAATGCCGCTCAATTTAAAAAGAACATAGAGTTACTTTCTTTAGCAAAAATATTGCCCAAACGCAAGTTGAATATCAGCGAAGAATTACTTATGCCCTCACTTTGGCCACAAAAACAAGACCTAATATGAAGTCTTTATTCGACCTTTCTGATAAAGTTATCCTGATTACTGGAGGCTACGGTCATTTAGGTAAATCGGCTGTTAACATGCTAGCATTTCACGGTGCTAGAGTATATGTTTTAGGAAAAGACGAAGCAAAATTCAACAGTACTTTTAAAGAGGACTTAATTTTATCAGAAAATATTAAGTTCAGACATTGTGATATAAGTGATACATCTTCTATCGCTTCATCTTTTGAGGAAATATGTAAAGATGTGGGTAGGATAGATGTATTGATCAATAATGCAGCCTATACTAAAGGAAAATATCCAGACAATATGCTTGATGAAGAATGGGAAATAGGTCTTGATGGAGTATTGGGTAGTGTATATCGATGTATAAGACAGATTATTCCATATTTTAAAGAAGCAGGATCAGGTAATATCATAAATGTGTCTTCTATGTATGGCATAGTGGCACCGGATTTTGATATATATAATGATTACCCCGCATTTATCAGTCAGCCTAATTACGGTGCTGCAAAAGCAGGTGTAATACAGCTTACTAAATACTTTGCATCCTATTTGGGTAAGAAGGGAATTACAGTTAATGTAATATCACCGGGTCCTTTTCCTACTCATTCGATACAGGAGAATACAGGATTTATTGATGAATTGTCTAAGCGTACATGTTTAAATCGAATTGGTACTCCACAGGATCTTGCAGGGGCATTTGTTTTTTTAGCTTCTGATGCCGCAAGATTTATTACTGGTCAAAATTTAGTTATAGATGGAGGTTGGACAGTCAGATAAGTTACATATAGGTTTTATTATTCAGGCTAGAATGGGTTCTAGTAGATTGCCTGGAAAGGTTTTGCTTCCAATGCCTGTTCAGAGTAATAAAACAGTATTAGGTAGGATAGTTAATGAACTATCACAAAGTAAGTTTTCTGGAGAGATAATCGTAGCTACTTCCACAAACCCTGAGGATGATGCCATTGAAATTTTTTGCCAAAATTTTGGAATTCAAATTTATCGAGGAAGTGTTAATGATGTCCTTAGCAGGTTTGTTAATATTATTAATTTACGTCAATTCGATATAGTTGTTAGAATTACAGCTGATAATCCTCTAGTTGATCATTTGTTACTTGATGAATTAATTGACATTCACGTAAATCACAGAAACGATTTTACTTGCTCAACTGGGCTGCCATTAGGAATGAATATGGAAATGGTTAACCCTTTAGTATTGCAAAATTTGAAAACTGAAGAATTATCTGAATCAGATAAAGAACATGTTACTATATCTTTAAAATATAATCCTAGTATCAGGAAAGAAGTTGTTCAAATGGAAAACTCACCTACTATTGGGGCATTAAGGTTAACGCTGGATTATCCATCAGATTATGTAGTGTTATCTGCGGTACTATCTGTATCGGATCAAACTAACATAAAAGGAATAATAGGAGTAAAAACTCTATTTAATAAATATCCATGGCTATTTCAGGCTAATAGTAATTGTATTCAAAAATAACTAAACTTTCTTTGTCCTTTTAGTGTTTAAAAAATAATTTAATAATCTTTGATTTTAATATAGGGTAAATAGTTTGTTTTTTTGAATCAAAATAGAAGACACAAAAAAATATAATCTGGTAAATCAAAATAGAAGTTGTCAAAAAAGTTGGCAAGCCAGTCAAGAAGCGTTTGATTTAACACAATGTACTTATTTAAAATAACTCCAAATGCGTGACCCACTTAAGCACTCAGGCCCAGTAACTGCATCAAATAATGGATTTAATATTATTGAATGTATTGAATGTGGGCATAAGCATATTTTCCCAATTCCTACTGATGAAGAGCTTGAGCATATTTACAAGCATGAGTATTACACAAAGAATAAACCGGATTACATTGAAAAGGATATCGAGGATCGGGATTGGTGGGAAATGACGTATAACAGACGGTTTGAATTTTTTGAAAACAATCTTACTACTCATGGTAGGCGGTTGTTGGATATAGGTTCTGGTCCGGGATTGTTTTTGGAGGTAGGAAACAAACGAAATTGGGAATCCAAAGGAATAGAACCAAACCAAAAAGCTGCAGAACATAGTATAAAACGAGGGTTGGATATATGTAATATGATGTTTGATTCAAGGTCGGCAGAATTACTAGGGAAGTTTGATGCAATAAATATGTCTTTAGTACTTGAACATGTTGCCAATCCTTCTAAGGTTATTGAACTTGTTTATAACCAACTCAATGATGGCGGTTTATTTTGTGTTGCAGTACCTAATGATTTCAGCCCCTTCCAGTTGGTGTTACAAAATCATCTAGGATTTCAGCCATGGTGGGTAGCTCCTCCGCATCACATTAATTATTTTAATTTTAAATCAATGGAAAAACTATTACAGCGTAATGGTTTTTCAGTCATACACCAAGAGGCAACTTTTCCAATTGAAATGTTTTTATTAATGGGTGATAATTATATCGGGAATGATTCTGTTGGACGTAGCTGTCATAAAAAAAGAATCAACTTCGAAATGGCGCTGGTTGAAAGTGGGCAAGGTCATTTGTTATCGGAGATGTATCAATCATTTGCGTCATCTGGTGTTGGTAGAGAAGTACTAATGATTGCGAAAAAGGAAACGAAAAACTGATAGTAAATAATTCGAATAGATGAGTGGTACTCATTTTTGAGTTCCTGAAATTTAAAATATTAAAAATATGATTCAGCAGAATGCCCAAATATGTAGTATTTGTAATGTATCTGAATTCAAACTGGTTTGTGAAAAACTTGAATTCCAGTATGTAAGTTGCTCAGGTTGTGGAGTTGTAAGACAATATCCTTACCCTAATGCAACAATAATAAATGAATACTATAAAATGTATGTAACAAAGAAAACAGCAAAATCCGTTTATTTATCTGATGATGGGTTTGCAGAATTTGTGGAGGGTAAAAAATTTACTTTTAAGGACCTTGGGTTAAGCGAACATTTTTTTGATAATAAAGATGTACTAGATGTGGGTTGCGGTACCGGTCAGTTCGTTAATATGATTCAAGGAAAAGTGAAGTCTGTTTTGGGCATTGACCTTTCTGAAGAGTGCATTGATTTTGCTATAAAACGTGGCCTCAACTGTAAAAAAGTAGATTTTCTCGAGATAGATTCTCGGTTTGATATTATTTCAATGTGGCATTTGATTGAGCACTTAAGGAGTCCGGCAGATTTTATTAAACATGCGTATAAAATTTTAAATCCTGGAGGAACACTACTAATTGAAACTCCTGCAGTTGGCAGTGTTTCTTATGGTTTTGGAAAAGATTGGAGATTTTTTATGCCGGTCGAACATATTAATCTTTTTACACAGAATGCGCTTTTTAGCTTGGCAACTGACTGCGGATTCAGTGTTAAGTCATGGATAAGATTTGGTAGTGGGAATGATGCTGGTACATTACCTCCGGCCAATAAACGGGCCATGGATTCCATAGCAAAACAAAAAGGATTTGGGGATATAATAGCAGTGTTATTAATAAAAAACGAAAACTAAGATGGAAAATAAGAAAGATGCCATATTGATTGTAAGTGCGGGTATCATGCAGATATCGGCAATTAAAACAGCAAAGGCAATGGGTTTAACAGTAATTGCTACAGATAAGAATCCAAATGCACCCGGTTTTGAGTTTTGCGATCATGCAGTAGTACTTGATTCGAAAGATGCACAAGGGCATGTTGCTTACGCACTGGAAAATAAAGAAGCACTGAATATTAAAGCAGCTTTTGCAGGATCTGATGTAGCGATCACGGTTTCTGCCATAACTAATGCTCTGGGCTTGCCAGGTATACCATTGGATGTGGCGCTGCGGTCTAATAATAAATCTCTCATGAAAGAAAGGTGGATCAAGGATAAGATTCCTACACCTTTTGGCAGTGAGATCACAACAGTTGCTGAAGCTAAATCCATTCTTAAACATATTGGCTTTCCTGCTATTGTAAAAGCAGTTGACAGTGCTGCTTCGCGTGGAAGTGTGAAAATTTATAATGATGAAAACCTGGATATAGCGATAGAGAATGCCAAAAATGCATCAACTACCAAAACGGCGCTTATTGAAGAATATGTGGTAGGGAACGAGCAGAGTGTTGAAACGATTGTCTGGCATGGGAAGCATTATCATGTAGGTATGGCAGACAGGCAGTTTGGTTATTATCCTTATCATATAGAAACAGCTCATTATGATCCTTCAGGTTTGTCGGCTGATGTACAGAAAAAAATATATGAAGTGGTTGATAATGCTGCAGATTCATTAGGTATCGATTTTGGACCGGCAAAGGCAGATATGATCTTAACAGCGAAGGGTCCGATGATACTTGAAATGCCTGCAAGGCTTAGCGGAGGTTTTCATTCACAATATACAACACCTTATAGTACCGGTCAGAACCCGATTCGCGCGGTAATGGAAATATCGCTGGGTTATGAATTGAATGAATCATTGCTGGTTCCAGTAACTTCAAAAGTGTCTGTTTGTGCTGGTTTGTTCCCGGCAAAAGGGAAGATTAAGGAAATACAAGGCGTGGAAGAAGCCCGTCAGATACCGGGAGTGAAGGAGGTTATCATTACTAAAAAATCAGGTGATATCATTGAAGAATATATTGATAACGCCAAGCGGTTTTGTTGGGTAATTGTAGCAGGTGATAACAAAGAACATGCTGAGCAAATCATAGAAAATGTAAAGAATACAATTAAATTTATTGTAGAATAATGAAACCGATATTTATTTCTGAAGTATCCAGTAATCACCATAGAGATATAGAACGATCACTGGCTTTTATCGACGCGTCTGCAAAAGCAGGTTGTGATGCAGTTAAATTCCAGCTCTTTAAAATTGACCAGTTATTTGCTCCTGAGATTCTATCAAAATCCGAGAAGCACCGAAAGCGTAAAGAGTGGGAGTTGCCTGTTGAGTTTCTGCCGATACTCGCAAAAAGATGTGAGGAGGTGGGTATACAATTCTCATGTACCCCCTTTTACCTGGATGCAGTAAAAGAACTGGAACCTTATGTTGCTTTTTATAAGATAGCTTCCTATGAATTGTTATGGGATGATCTCTTGATAGCTTGTGCCAAAACGGGAAAACAGGTGATTATTTCTACAGGAATGGCTACTCTCGATGAGATTAAACATGCTGTTGAAGTATTGAAAGCGAATGGTGCAAATGATCCGGTATTACTTCATTGTACTTCTGCTTATCCTACTCCTTATCAGGAAGCCAACCTTGCTGCCATAGAAACCATCCGCAACGCAACTGGATGTAGTGTCGGCTGGTCAGATCATACTGTAGAGCCCGCTGTTCTTAACCGGGCAATCAATAAATGGGGTGCAAGTGTAATAGAGTTTCATATTGACCTTGACGGTAAAGGTGCGGAGTTTGAACCGGGGCATTGTTGGTTGCCTGATCAGATAGGTGCGGTAATCAATGATATCCGTAAAGGATTCGAAGCAGATGGAGACGGTGTTAAAGAACCTGTGCCATCCGAATTGCCCGATCGCCCATGGAGAGCTGACCCTTCAGACGGACTTAGGCCATTTAAGTATATGCGGAACGAGTGGAACGGGTAACCCAAGTGGTTTCTAAAATGGAGTTTATCATCATTTGTCATGCAGGTGTGGGAATAGGTGTGGGTCATCTTTCACGGTGTTTGATTGTTGCAAAGGCCTTGAAAAATAGATTTGCAAGTCCTATCTATATCATTATTCAGGGGAATAAGATTGACAAACCTGAACTGGGTCTTTACGAAACAGATTTTATTTCCAGTAAAGAGGATCTTGCCGAAAAGGTAAAAAAAATGAGAAAGCCTGCTGTGAAGCAGGTCTTTATTTTTGATCTGCACCATGGTTCGATCAACAATAGTATACTGGAGCTTCTTGCAAAAATGAAAAAATCTGATTGTATTACAATCGGTATAGATGCGTTGATTAAATACCATAGTTTATTGGATATGGTTTTCATGCCAACCTTTAAACAACAACCTGGCCCACTACCCGGAAGTGATACAAAAATTATCAGGGGGTGGGACTGTTTTTTACTGAACACCCTTTACGATCTGGCTCCCTCCTGGACCTTTGGTACAAAAATACTTGTCCTCACCGGAGGCAGCGATACAACGGGCTTGGGTAATACCTTTCCTGATATTCTTAATACCGGGCTGAATAATGCAGAAGCTGAAATAAATTGGGTGGTTGGGCCGTATGCGGATCAACCGGTGATTCCGCGCACACACAATATGAAATGGATATTTCATCAGGCGCCTCAAAGCCTTGATGATCTGATGGTCAAAACAAATTTTGCTATTTCTGTATATGGGGTTAGTTTTTATGAATTGCTCCATTATGGGATTCCTACCGTAGTATTTTCTCCGTATGGTAATAAAGATGATGAAGAACTGACAACAATCGCAGCAGAAGAAGTAGCCTTAGTTGCTAATAATGAATTGGATGCATTAGATAAACTAAAAAAATTAATGGCAGATAGCGTTTTGTCCTCAACCATTTCTGTAAAGGCAAAAACAAAGCTATCGAACTCAAACGGGCAAAGATTTGTAAGTGAGCTGGATGAACTAATTAAAATAAAATGGCAAAAGGATATTTAATTTTTCATCTTAATCTGGCGTTCTCTTCAATCCCTTCTACATCAAGGCCGGATGTAATAAAAAGATGTTACTGGCCTCTGTTGGAAATGGTTCAAAAATCAGGTATTCCAATAGGAATTGAATTAACGGGATGGACACTATCCGAAATTAATAACCTCGATCCGGTTTGGGTGACCACTTTCCGTGAGTTACTTAATGATGAGAAATGCGAACTGATCGGAAGTGGATGGTCTCAATTGATCGGACCATTAGTGCCTTATGAAGTAAATAAGTGGAACCAGGAACTGGGTATTGAAAGATACAAACAGCTGTTGGGAAAGAAACCCGGCATCGTTTTGGTTAATGAAATGGCTTTTTCTACCAGTATGGTAGATGTTTATAAGGAAGTGGGTTACGAAGGAATGATCATGGACAGAAACAATATCCGATTAGCGCTGGATATAGAAAAAGATCCCATTACAGATGCGCCAACCCATGCTGCAGGTACCCATGGTAATGATATTGCGTTATTATGGTCAGATGCCATACTGTTTCAGCGTTTTCAGCGTGTAATACACAGAGATATACCTGCTGCCGAATACATTGAATATCTTCAGGAAAAAGTGAGTTCAGGCGAGAAATACTTGCCTATCTATACAAATGATGCGGAAGTCTTTAATTACCGCCCCGGCAGGTTTACAACAGAGAATAAACTGGATAATGAAGATGAATGGGAGCGTGTAAATATGATTTGTAAGACCTTGTCGGAAAAGAAGATCATTGAATGGGTTAGCCCTTCTGCAGCGCTGCAATTGATATCGGGTGAAGGGAAGAAAGTTTCGGTTATGACATCTGTTACCCAACCCATACCCGTAAAAAAACAAGCTAAATATAATATTAACCGTTGGGCAAATACCGGGCGTGATGATCTTTGGCTGAATACACAATGTCATAAGATCTACCGGAATTATATGGTTTTGGGAATGACCGGAAGTACAGAGTGGAAGAATCTTTGTGAGTTGTGGTCCAGCGATTTTCGCACACATATCACAGCCGATCGATGGTCTGCGCTATTGCAAAGGCTGGAAAAGATGGCGATCCCGAATCCTCCTGACCCTTTTGCTTTAACGGAACATGGCATTCCTGTACTTACAGAGCATGGCAACAGCCATTATAGCTCCGAAAAGGATGAGGAGGGTATATACTGGACGATCAAAACAAAAAACATACGGTTAACGCTAAATGTACGTCGTGGGTTAACCATTAAATCGTTGGCTTTCGGGTCACATGGTTTTAAACCGGTGATCGGTGCGGTTGAGCAGGGGCATTTTGAGTCTATTAATTATGGCGTTGATTATTACTCCGGTGGAGTATTGATTGAAATGCCCGGTAAGCGCAAAAGAATTACCGATCTTGAATGGGTAGAACCGGAATTGTTTGAAAAAGAAAAAACCATTATTATTAAAGCCGTGATACCGGTTGAGCAGGGTAGCATCGAAAAATATATCAATATCGATCTTGAAAAAGAAGAGATCAGTTTACGGTATCAATTTATCGGTATAGAAAGACCCCTGGGTATAGTAAGGGTGGGTACACTTACTTTTCTTGAGGCGTTTCTTACCGGCGATTGCGAACTGAGCTGCTTTAACGGAGGAAACCGGGCAGAAGTATTTCCGGTAGATAAAGACTGTGAACATGTAGCAGCTGTTTCTGCATTAGTGTCCAGTACAACATGCCTGGGGTCGCCGGGAGGCTATATTGCTTTAGGTAATGATCAGACTAAACTGTATTTCAGGTGGAAGCCGGAACGTTGTGCCGCCATTCCGATGTTTAAGTATAAACATGTTTCTAATAAGATCCTGTCACGTTTAACATTCTCATTGGCCGAGCTGGACGATACTTCCAAAGAAGGTGGCCGTCTTCTTCCTTTTGAGTTTTCTATATCAACAAACTAAGTAGCATTTCACTATGAAAATTATCATAACCGGTGCAGCAGGATTTATTGGCAGTACGCTGGCCGACAAATTATTGAGTCTTGGTCATGAAGTTAGCGGCGTGGATAATTTTGATGAATTTTACAGCAAGGAGATTAAAGAAGAAAACATCAAAGCCAGTCTCCGAAATCCGTTGTATCATTTTTATCCTATTGATATACTTGATCTGAATACCTTATGTAACACACTTACAGATAACTATGATGTGATTGTGCACCTCGCCGCCAAAGCAGGGGTTCGTCCAAGCCTTAAAAATCCTGCATTGTACCAGCGGGTAAATGTAGAAGGAACACAAAATGTGATCAGTTTTGCTGAACAAAAAAAGATCGGTAAGATCGTGTTTGCAAGTTCCAGCAGTGTTTATGGTGTAAATGAGAATCTTCCCTGGAAAGAAGATGATCAGGATCTTCGTCCCATCAGCCCTTATGCAAGTTCCAAGATAGCAGGCGAATGGTTGGGCCGAAGTCTTGCCTATAGCAGCGATATAGCTTTTATTGCCTTGCGCTTTTTTACAGTATTCGGGCCAAGACAAAGACCTGATCTGGCCATTAATACATTTTTCAGGAAGATCAAAAACGGCGAACCTATTACGGTTTTCGGAGATGGGTCAACGATACGGGACTATACATATGTTGATAATATTGTTGACGGGATCATTGGTGTGATAACCATTTATAATGGAAAGGGATTCAGCGTGTTTAATCTTGGCTCACACCATCCTGTTAAACTTCTCGAAATGATCCATACGGTAGAAGAAGTGATTGGTATTCCTGCTAAGATAGAATTTGCACCTATGCAGGATGGAGATGTTCCTAAAACATATTCTGATAGTACCAAAGCAAAAGATATTTTCGGCTTCAGCCCGGCTATATCATTCAAAGAAGGGCTAAGGAGATATTTCAAATCAATAACTGAGTAGGTTTGAATGTGCCAACTGCTGGTACCTGTGAATATTCATTGTAAGTAATTTTTAGTCAATGTTGTCAAGCTTTTATAAGAATACAAAAAATCAGCAACCCGCAAAGCGAGAGCAATTATATCTCCTGCCTTTGATGGATGACAAACCCTTTATGGATATGGCTGTAAAACTTGCGCAATTAAAAGCAGGAAGAAAAGATCTGTCATTTATCCGTCTTTTCTATTTTAAGACATCGGTTGATTTTTTGTATGTTACTAACTGGGTTAGTAGGCAGTTTGCCGGATACAGGGCCGATGGACCAACAAAGCAAAATTGGCTTTTACAGCAATATGGCTTTAAGAGAGATCAACTGGTTTTTTCAAATATCCTTTTTTACTTTAAAAATTACCGAAGAAAAAAACTGAAATCAAAGTTCGACTTAATTAATCTTAATATTAACGGAGTTAAAGTAGGTGATCTGATCTATGATCATTATTTAAGGTTCAAATCAAAGCCAACGGTAGATATCGATGATCCGGCATTGTATGACTTAATTGATTATACAACTACATTGTGTAATAAGCTTGAGGGGTTTCTTAAAAAAAATACTTTTGAATGTATTATAGTACCGTACGGTGCCTATGTACAATGGGGGACAATTGTTCGTGTTGGTGTTAAAATGAATGTGCCGGTTTATACTTATGGAAATTCGAATTATATCCTGCAAAAAGCCACATTGAATCATCCTTTTCATCGGGCAGATCAGTATCTTTTTCATGATCTTTTTAAAAAGATCCAAAATGATAAACGGTTACCTCTCTATTTGGAAAGAGCAAAAAATGTTTTGGAAGAAAGATTAATAGGAATAATTGATAGCTCATTGGCTTATATGCGCACATCTGCTTATGGAAAAGAGCAAACTGCCGTATTTGATCCACCGGCAGATAAGCCATTTGCGATCATATTTTCTCATTGTTTTTTTGATAGCCCGCATATTTACGGTGATATGTTATTTCCTGATTTTTATGAATGGATTGGCTTCATTCTGTCTGAGGCAAAGAAAGTGCCCGGTGTAAACTTTTACCTGAAATTACATCCAAATGGTTTGGAGGGGAATGCGGAAATTATTGAAGAATTGATCAGCATGCACCCCAGTCCTAATATTTTTATATTACCAGCCTCAACGAATAACAGAGCTATCCTTGAGAAAAAACCGAGTGCTATATTCTCCGTATATGGAACTGTTTGTCATGAATTTGCTTATTGTGGTATTCCGGTAGTTACTGCTGGCGATAACCCTCATTCGCAATATAAATTTCTGTATCAACCTGCCTCAATTGAGGAATTTTCATGGTTTGTAAAAAATGTAGGCAATTATGGATTGCCGGAAGAATATCATAAAGAAGACATAGTCGAATTCTTTTTTATGAATTACATGTTTTTTTCAGAGAAGTATCATAATGCCGAAATGGTAACTTTAAAGGACTTTACTACCGGAGAAATTTCTTTTGATATGAACCTTAAAGATGACGAACTGGTCTATAATGCAAATGTGTAGTTTGCAATACATTTCTGATAATTCCCAAAACTGTTTGTGAATACTAATAACACTTTTGCTCCCGTAGCACTTTTTGTATATAACCGCCCGGCACATACCAAACAGGTACTGGATTCTTTATTGCTGAATGCTGAATTTTCACAAACGGATTTATTTATCTTTTGCGATGGACCGAAGAATAGTGTAAGTGATGAGGGTTTGAATAATATTGCAGCCACACGTAAACTGGTTGAACAATTTGAAGGAGCAAAAAGCATTACAATAACTAAATCGGATACGAATAAAGGCTTGGCATCATCCATCATATCGGGTATAACTCAGGTATTGACCCGGTTTGATAATCTGATAGTTTTAGAAGATGATATTATTGTATCTCCAGCTTTTCTAAACTATATGAATTATGCATTGAACTACTTCTTCGATCAGGTTGAAGTTGGATGCATCCATGCCTATACTTATCCTGTTAAACATTTACCGGAATACTATTTCCTCCGTGGAGCAGATTGTTGGGGATGGGGTACCTGGAAGAGAGCCTGGAACCTGTTTAACCCGGATGGGTCTCAATTGTTGAATAAACTCAGACAAAAAGGCCTTATCGAAAAATTTGATTATAATGGAGCGTATAAGTTTTCGGAAATGCTGGAGCAGCAAACCCAGGGTAAAAATGATTCATGGGCTATCCGTTGGCATGCCAGTCTATTTCTGGAAAACAGGCTTACCTTATATCCCGGAAGATCATTTGTGCAGAATATCGGTAATGATTCATCGGGAACCCATTCCGGGAAAACGAATGCATACGGGCATAAAAAACTGAATAACGATCATGACTTTGATTTTGAGTCAATTGGTGTACAGGAAAATCTAGGTGTAGTTGAAAAAATAAGTGTGTGGTTTCGTTTCCAGCGTAGCTTTTTAAATAGATGTATTCAATTTTATTTCAGAATAAGTTCTAAATTATTCAACAACAGGATTTCGTAAGTAAATTTTTACCTTTTCTTCAGTAAATGCAGATCTTAAAAACGATATATTATAAATGGGTTTACAGAAAATCCTCTGTTCGTTATAAAAGTAGATTAGAATCATGGCCGGTTTTGTCTGAAAGTAATTCTTACGAAAATGACCGGATTATCGATCAGGTTAAAAATGCAACCGAATCTGTAGTAAAAGGCGATGCTGCTTTTGAAAGAGATGGAGTTCTTTTCAAGGAAATCATATTTAACCAGGGTTTTGTAACAGCTTTCTTTCTGGCTGTTAAATTCCATGGGAAACACCATGCTATCCGGCTGGTAGATTTTGGAGGTTCACTGGGTAGCCTTTACTGGCAGCATAGAGAACTTTTTTTTCCGGGTCTTATTGACTCATGGAATATAATTGAACAGACAAAATTTGTAAGTGTCGGACAGGAATGTTTTAAGATGTCACCTCTCAATTTTAAGAATGATATTAATGAAATTGAGGAAGAAGTAGACCTTATAATATTCTCTTCAGTGCTTCAGTATCTGGAGAATTATGGACCTGTGATACAAAAAGTAATTCATTCCAAACACCCCCCCTGTATTTTGATAGACAGAACGGCGGTTACCCAAAATGAAACATTTATTACGCGTCAGTTTGTCGATAAAAATATTGTAGAATCTACGTACCCAATCAGAATATTTTCGGAGAACGAGCTGATTGCTTTATTTAAACAATTGGGATACTCATTGCAGATGACATGGTTGAGTTATTGTGATCCTGCAAATTTTATAATTGAAGGAGAATTTATTAACTGGAAAGGGTTCCTTTTTGTTAGAAATGATGAATATGCGTCTTAATTTTTGCACCCTTTTCGATAATAATTATCTTCTGCAAGGGCTTGCATTGCACCAGTCACTTTGTAAGCATGCACCTTCTTTTAACCTGTTTATCCTTTGTTTTGATGAAGAAAGTAAAAAGAACCTGCAGAAATTATCTCTGGAATCCGTAACCATTATTACACTGGCCGAATTTGAAGATGAGGAATTGTTGAAGGTAAAGCCAACCAGAACGCGGGCTGAATATTGCTGGACCTGCTCTGCTTCAATTATCCGGTATTGTATAAAAAAGTTTAATCTGGATCATTGTACATATGTGGATGCAGATGTCTTTTTCTTGAAAGATCCGGCAGCACTATATCAGGAAATGGGAGATAAAGAAGTGGCTATTACAAGTCATAATTACGACCCCGTTTATGACCGTTCGGTAAGTTCAGGAGAATTTTGCATTCAATATGTAACCTTTTTCAACAAACACAAAGCCATGGCATTGCTGGAGCAATGGAGAACCCAGTGTATCGAATGGTGCTATGCAAGGCATGAAGAGGGTAAATTTGGTGACCAGATGTATCTTGATCCATGGCCATCATACGATTTTGTTCATGTAATTAAACAAAAAGGGGCAGGAATGGCACCTTGGAATGTGAACCAGTTCAAACCAAAAGCTGAAAGCTATCTGTTTCGTGCAGAAGAACCGGCAGACTTGGTTTTTTATCATTTTCACGGGCTTAAGGTATATCGTGATCTGTCTTTTGTTTACACATTGGATTA
>CANGOX010000044.1 GCA_947455605.1 Chitinophagaceae bacterium | reverse complement strand
GTCGTGTATGTAATATAGTCTACTCACGACTGACGATTCACGACTCACGAAAACGAAGTAAAAATGAAACACAGATTAGTCATACTTGGCGGGGGAGAAAGCGGCGTTGGCGCGGCATTACTCGGAAAGAAAGTTGGCTACGATGTATTTGTAAGTGACGGTAGCCTTTTGAAGCCGGCATATAAACAAGAGCTCTTTGATAACGGAATTGAATTTGAAGAAGGGATTCATACAACTGAAATGATCCTGAATGCAGATGAAGTGATGAAAAGTCCGGGTATACCTGAAAAGAATGAAATGGTAAATGCCATCAGAAAAAAAGGGATACCGGTGATCAGTGAAATAGAACTGGCTTATCGTTTTAAAGGTGACAGTAAAATTGTAGCGATCACCGGAAGTAACGGAAAGAGTACCACCACGGCTTTAACCTATCATATCTGTGAAACAGCAGGATTGAGCTGTGCGATGGTAGGTAATATAGGGATCTCATTTGCAAAACAGGTAGCTGTTAACCCGAAAGAGATCTACGTGGTAGAAGTAAGTTCTTTTCAGTTGGATGATATCAAAGAATTCCGTGCAGATATAGCGATGCTGCTGAATATTACTGAAGACCATCTCGACAGGTATGATTACAAATTCGAGAATTATATCAACAGCAAATTCAGGATCATCGAGAACCAGACAGACAAGGATTATTTCATCTACTGTTTAGATGATGAAGTGATCATGCAAAAACTCCCATTACTAACCATTCATACTAACCCATTACCATTCTCTATGAAACAAGAAGTTAAAAAAGGCGGCTACATCAAGGGCGACCAGATGATGCTCAGAATCCAGGAAGAAAGAGTAAGCATGAGTATCTATGACTTCGCTCTTAAGGGTAAACATAATAATTACAACACTATGGCAGCAGGAATTGCAGCCGCTACACTCGGCATCCGCAAAGAAAAGATCCGCGAGGCGGTGAAGGATTTTCACAGTCTGGAACACAGGATGGAATTTATTGCTATGGTTCGTGGTGTTGAGTTCATCAACGACAGTAAGGCAACCAATGTGAACAGTACCTGGTTCGCGCTGGAAAGTATGAACAAACCCACGGTGTTGGTATTGGGTGGTACCGATAAGGGCAATGATTATGGATTGATCGCAGACCTTATAAAAGAAAAGGTAAAAGCGATCGTATGTATGGGTGTTGACAATAAAAAGATCATAGAGGCTTTTAAAGATATTGTTCCGGTAATTGTAGAAACCGATTCGGCCAAAAAAGCGGTGAATGCTTCTTTTAAGCTGGCTGCAAAAGGTGATGTGGTACTGTTAAGTCCGGCTTGTGCAAGTTTTGATTTATTCAAAAACTATGAAGACCGGGGACGTCAATTTAAAGAAGCAGTTAAAGAATTATAACTACGATAGAGCGTCTTTTCAAGATGAACAGGATGATACATTAACCATTTAATAAGCGCCCTTTTAGGGGTTGGGGGTATGAATGAAATAAAAGATACACTGTTCTCACAAATGCCAAGCATCGGTGGTATGCGCGGGCAGCTTGTAGACAGAACAAGGGGTGATAAATATATCTGGGGGATCGTGGTATTGCTATCACTGATCTCTATCCTTGTTGTGTATAGTGCTACAGGGTCGTTGGCCTATAAGATGTATAAGGGTAATACCAATGTGTATCTTTTCAAACAGGTATCCTTTTCATTGGTAGGCCTGGTGTTGATCTATTTTCTGCACAGGGTCAATTACACGATCTTCTCCAGGGTAGCTACCATTTTATTTCTGATATCCATTCCACTCTTATTATATACTTTATTATTTGGTGCCAAGATCAATGATGGCAGCAGGTGGATCAAACTGCCGATCATCAACATGACTATCCAGACCAGTGACCTCGCAAAGCTGGCCTTGTTCATGTATATCTCCCGGGCACTCAGTAAAAAACAGGAGGTGATCAAAGATTTTAAGAAAGGATTTATACCCGTAGTTGCACCAGTGCTTATCATCTGTGCTTTGATCATGCCTGCAAATTTATCCAATGCGTTGCTCACAGGTGCTACAGCATTACTACTGATGTTTATTGGCAGGGTAAGTCTTAAACATATCTTATTGACAATAGGGGTGGCACTGATACCCGTGGTTATCATTATTTCTGTTGCCATGATTACCTATGATGGTAAACAGAATACAGAAGTGAAGAAAACGGGTATGGCTGAAAAGGTAAAAACGTTTGGTCGTTTTGGTACCTGGGTCAGAAGGGTGCAGGATTTTATGTACGCCAAAGATAATGAAACCCCTTACCAGGTGCAGCAAGCCAAGATAGCGATCGCTAATGGAAGTGTGCTGGTTGGATTAGGACCGGGGAACAGCAGACAAAGAAATTTCTTGCCTCAGGCGTATAATGACTTTATCTATTCCATCATCATAGAAGAATATGGATTATTGGGTGGAGCATTTATGATTTTTATTTACCTCGTATTCCTTTTCCGGTGTATACGGATCTTCCGGAAATGCCCTTATGCATTTGGCGCATTTCTGGCATTGGGGTTGAGTTTTACATTGGTGATACAGGCAGTGGCAAATATGGCGGTGAATGTAAATCTGGTTCCGGTAACAGGCGTAACATTACCCTTGGTAAGTATGGGTGGCAGTTCATTCCTGTTTACCTGTGGAGCTATTGGTATTATATTAAGTGTGGCAAGAAATGTGGAGCAGTTAGAAGGGAAAGCTCCTCTGGAACCGGTGAGTAGTGCTGAAACAGTAGCTACTAACACAGTAACAAAATAAGATTGAGAAAGAAAATTATTATAGCAGGTGGTGGAACCGGGGGACATATCTTCCCTGCGATAGCCATTGCCAATGCCTTAAAGAAAGCACAACCGGACATTGATATCCTGTTTGTGGGCGCCAAAGGGAAAATGGAAATGGAGAAAGTGCCACAGGCCGGGTATCGAATTGAGGGGTTGGATATCGCTGGGTTTAACAGGCAGTCTTTGTTAAAGAATATTTCCTTGCCGTATAAACTCATCAAGAGTTTTTGGCAGGTGAGAAAGATCATGGCAGAGTTCAAACCGGATGCGGTAATCGGGGTAGGAGGCTATTCTACATTTCCTGTTTTACGATTTGCGCAAACAAAAGGTATTCCCACTTTCATTCATGAGAGTAACTCCTTTGCCGGCAAATCCAATATCATGCTTGGAAAGAAAGCAGTTAAAATATTTGTGGCAACTGATGGCATGGAAAAATTCTTTCCAAAGCATAAACTGGTTATAACCGGTAATCCGGTGAGACGATCCATTGTAGATGCAAACATCAGCAGGGAAGAAGGTATTCGTTTTTTTGAGTTGGATGTATCCAAGAAAACGGTTCTCTCTGTGGGAGGAAGTCTGGGTGCCAAAAGTATCAATGAGGCATTGGATGCACATCTGGATGCGTTTGAGGAGCATGGCCTTCAGTTGATCTGGCAAACCGGTAAGGCAACGGGGGCACATTTTAAACAATCGGGTGCAGCCAGGGAAAATATCTGGGTTAATGATTTCATCAAAGAAATGGAAATGGCTTATGCAGCAGCCGATATAGTTATCAGCAGAGCAGGAGCTATGGCAGTAACTGAATTGTGTGTAACCGGTAAGCCATCGGTCTTTGTTCCTTTCCCATTTGCAGCAGAGGATCACCAGACAGCCAATGCCATGGCATTGGTTAATAAGCAGGCTGCATTAATTGTTCAGGATAATCAGGCAAAGGAACAACTTGTGAGCACAGTAATCAGTCTTTCCAAAGATGAAGTACTGCAACAAACCCTGAAAACGAATATCCATGCATTGGCCATCACCAATGCAGATGAGAGCATCGCACATGAAATTTTAAAAACGATCAGTGAGTAAGTTAAACGAAATACGAAAGATCTATTTTATCGGCATTGGTGGTATCGGCATGAGTGCGCTGGCCAGGTATTTTAAGTCGAGGGGGGTAGCGGTAAGTGGTTACGATAAAACTTCCACACCGTTAACACTTGAATTGGAAGCCAGTGGTATCGCTACCCATTACGAGGAGCGGGTAGACCTGGCGCCAAAAGATACAGATGCAGTTGTGTATACACCCGCAATCCCTGCCGATCATTCGGAATTGGTCTATTATCGCGAACAAAATTATACCGTTGTTAAACGGAGTGATGTGTTACAATGGATCACTGAAGGATCTTTTAATATTTGTGTAGGTGGAACGCATGGTAAAACAACGGTTACCACTATGATCGCCCATCTTCTCAGGCATTCAGGCTATGGTTGTAATGCATTTCTGGGTGGGATATCTGCCAACTACCAGACCAATTTCTGGAGCAATGAAAGAAATGTAGTGGTAGTGGAAGCCGATGAGTATGACCGCAGCTTTCTGAAACTTGTACCGGATGTAGCTGTGATCACTGCCATGGATCCTGATCACCTGGATATCTATGGAACACCCGAAGAAGTGGAGAAAGCCTTTGTTCAATTTTCACAAAAAGTAAAACCCGGAGGCTGCCTCATCACAAAACAGGGATTAAGCAGAGCTGCTGAATTAAAAGCAGAACATCATTACACGTATAGTTTTGATAATACAGACGCTGCAGTGCATGCCACGGATCTGAAAGTGCAGAATGGGAGTTACTGTTTTGATGTGGTTAATAAAAACTGGATCATTAAAGATGTTGTGCTTCATATGGGTGGCTTACACAATATCGAAAACTGTATTGCAGCCATCACGGTTGCTAAATACCTGGGGATAGAAGATGAGAAGATCATTGCCGCTGTAGCTGATTTCAAAGGTGTTCGTAGAAGGTTTGAATATGCTTTAAAGAATGATCAGCACGTTTTGATAGATGATTATGCCCATCACCCTGAAGAGTTGCGTGCCCTGATCAGTGGCGTGAAAAGCATTTTTAATAAGGAGAAACTCGTATTGGTGTTTCAACCGCATTTGTTCAGCAGAACCAAAGACCAGGCCTATGGTTTTGCACATAGCCTCGATATGGCCGATGAAGTGATCATTCTTCCTGTCTACCCGGCAAGGGAATTGCCGATGGAGGGCGTAACCAGCGAACTGTTGCTGAATAAAATGCTGATCACCCATAAACAGGTATTGACAAAAGAAGAAATGAAAATATGGGTGGCTACTCATCAACCTAAATTATTGGTGATGGCCGGAGCCGGAGATATTGATGCATTGGTACAACCCGTTAAAGGATTATTGGAGAACCACTGAAAATGCGCAGGTACAACTGGAAAAAAATATTGACCCGTACCCTATGGCTGTTACTAGGCATAGGGGCTATCGTATTGTTGGGTGCCGCCATGCAGAAAAAAGATAGTAAGCCCTGTGCCGATATCAAAATTGAGATCACAGGTGCAACCCGTCATATGTTTATTGACGAGAAAGATGTGCGTGAGATCCTGCATTCGATGGGTAAGATCACCGGAAACGCTATTTCTACCCTCGATCTCCGTGCCATGGAATCGGTAGTGGAGAAAAATCCATGGGTAAGTAATGCAGAGATGTTTATCGATAATAACCAGGTATTGCAGGTGAGGATAGACGAACGACAGCCGGTGGCCCGGGTGTTTACGCTGGAAGGGAATTCCTTTTATGTAGACAGCGGTTTACTCCGTTTGCCTTTGAGTGATAAACTTTCTGCCAGGGTGCCGGTGTTTACGGGCTTTCCATCAGACAAATCCATCCTGGCAAAACCGGATAGTGCACTATTATGGAATATAGTAAAACTGGGCAAATATGTTTTAACCGATTCATTCTGGATGGCCCAGGTAGCGCAGATCGATATAACCCCGCAGTCGGATTTTGAAATGGTACCGGTTGTAGGAGACCAGACCGTAACATTAGGTAATGCAGAAGACATTGATAAGAAATTCGGAAGGCTTTACACCTTCTATCAGAAAGCCTGGTTGCAGAACGGAATCAATACTTATGAAAAACTGGACGTGCAATATGATAAGCAGGTGGTGGCCATCAGAAAGGGAGCAGGTAAAGCCTGGGTAGATTCTGCCAGGGCAAGAGAAGCCGTAAAAAGTTTACTTCAAAATGCCCATGCCGGAATAACAGATAGTGCAGTTGTGCCGGCAAATCCAGTACCGATAATCCCAAAGCCAGTGAAGGATACGGTAAAAACAAAAACACCGGCTGTAACAAACAATATAACAAACAAAAAACCGTTATCGAAGGGGAAGAAATCAACAGCAAAGAAAGGGAAAGCAACGAAAGCGAAAGCGGTGATGGAAAAAAAGTAATGATCGTAAAGCATGATTTGTGAGTATGTCTAAATAAATACTCACTACTAACGATTTAAGACTTACGAAAACAGGGCAAAAAGTAAATAACAATACAACTAAAACTCACCACTATGAATCACAATGAATCACCAATCATTGTTGGTCTCGACATCGGAACTACAAAGATCGCTGCCATCGCGGGCAGAAAGAATGAGTACGGTAAACTGGAAATACTCGGTTTTGGCCGGGCTAACAGCAATGGCGTACAGCATGGACAGGTACTGAATATTGACCAGACCATTAAAGCGATCCAGCAGGCACTGGAAAACTGCTATGAAAGCAATCCCGACCTTGAAATCACAGAAGTTTATGTAGGTATTGCAGGTCATCATATCAAAAGCCTGCAAACCCGTGGCGATATCGTTCGTCAGGATGCCGATATAGAGATCAAGCGTCATGAGATCGAGCAGTTGATCAATAACCAGCGCAAGACCTTTATTCCTGCAGGAGATCAGATCATTGATGTGATACCGCAGGATTTTCATGTAGATAATATCCAGAATATTAAAGATCCGATCGGCTATAACGGTGTGAAAGTGGGAGCTAATTTCCATATCATAACCGGCGACAGAAATGCGATCCGTAACATCAACCGTTCGGTTGAAAGAAGCGGACTTACTACCAAAGATCTTGTTCTGCAGCCATTGGCATCTGCCAGTGCGGTAATGAGCGATATAGATATGGAAGCCGGTGTAGCCATCCTCGATATTGGAGGTGGCACCAGTGATCTGGCTGTTTTCTATGAAGGAATCCTTAAGCATACCGCGGTAATTCCGTTCGGTGGAGAAAATATCACCAACGATATCCGCATGGGATTGGGTGTGTTGAAAAGTCAGGCAGAAGCGATGAAAGTTCAGTTTGGAAGTGCACTGGCTGATGAAGCAAAAGCCAATGCCTATATCACTATTCCTGGGTTGAAAGGAATGCCTGCGAAAGAGATCAGCGTAAAAAATCTCGCTGCCATCATCCAGGCAAGAATGAGCGAGATCCTCGATTTTGTTACCTATCACCTGAAACAGGTAGGCCTGGATAGCAGGATGCTCAACGGCGGTATCATTTTAACAGGAGGAGGCTCACAGTTAAAACACCTGATCCAGCTAACTGAATATACTACCGGATTGAATGCCCGTATTGGCCTGCCCAATGAGCATCTGGCTCCCAATCATATTGAAGAGCTGAAGAAGCCCATGTATTCTACCTGTTTGGGATTGATCTTAAAAGGCTATAGCGACTACGACCATAAATACAAAGAGTTCAACGAGAAATTCAAAAAAGTGGAAGTGCCAAAGAAACTAGTAGAACCATCTGCGGCAGTTGTTGAAACTCCTGCTCCCGCAGCTTCTGTGGATGTATCGGCAAGAAAAGGAAAGTTCTGGGATAAGTTCAAGAACAATCTGATCGACATGTTCAAGGAAGAAGAAGACCAGGTAATAAAATAAATTGGCGCGAATGCTCGTTAGTATGTGTAGCATTCGATTTGTATTAACCCGTTATATCACTAAAAAAGTAAGTTATGATTCATTTCGATCTTCCCAAACAGAAGTCTTCCATCATCAAAGTATTGGGTGTTGGCGGAGGCGGAAGCAATGCAGTAAACTTCATGTTTGAACAGAATATCGAAGGTGTTGATTTTATTATCTGTAATACCGATGCGAAAGCGATAGAGCAGAGCAACATCCCGAATAAAATTCAGCTCGGGCCACACCTTACACAAGGTTTGGGTGCCGGTGCTAACCCGGAAGTGGGCAAGAAAGCAACAGAAGAATCTCTCGAAGAGATCAAAAGAATACTGGAAGTAAATACCAAAATGGCTTTTATCACCGTAGGTATGGGTGGTGGAACCGGAACCGGAGGTGCACCCATCATTGCACAGATCTGTAAGGACCTGGGCATATTAACGGTAGGTATTGTTACTACGCCATTTGGTTTTGAAGGTCCACGCCGTCACCAGCAGGCAGAAGAAGGGATCATGGCCTTAAAGCCTTATGTGGATACCTTGTTGGTGATCAGCAACGATAAATTAAGGATGCAGTATGGCAACCTGAAAATGAAAGAAGCTTTTGGCAAAGCCGATAATGTATTGGCTACCGCTGCCAAATGTATCACCGATATCATCAACAGCCGCGGACACATTATAGTGGATTTTGCGGATGTATGTACGGTAATGAAAAATGGGGGTGTTGCCATTCTTGGTAAAGCTGAAATGGAGGGTGAAGACAGGGCACAACGTGCTATTGAAGAAGCATTGGCTTCTCCTTTATTGAATGATAATGATATCCGCGGCGCCAAATGGATCCTGATCAATATCAACAGTGCAGAAGGAGAACATGAATGTACCATGGATGAGCTGGAGATCATTAATAACCATCTGCGCATGCAGGCAGGTGAAGCTACCGATGTGATCGTTGGTATGGGGTATGATAGTACACTCGACAAAAAAATAGGCATCACCCTGATCGCTACGGGCTTTGAACATAAAGATCCGTTTGCGAAACCAGTGGTTGCCAAAAAAATAGTACCACAACCGGAAAAAGTGGTAATGGTTCTAGGAATGGAAACAGAAGAGACCAAACCAACTTCACAACCGGTGCAGGAAGTTGTTGCACCCAAAGTAGAAGAAAAAGACCCTTTTGCACCCAGCATGCATGAAGTAATGCCGCTGGAAAAAATGCTTACAGTCTTTGGGAAACACGATTTCAATTCTACACCCGTTCAGATATATGAGGAAAAACCGGCAGAACGAGAAACTTCTGTACTGCAATTTGAACTGAACCCAGAGATCACACAGGAAGTAAAAGTAGAAGAACCAGTGGAAGAAGTGCATATTCCCAAAACAGCGATTGAAGAGCTGATGGACTTTCAGGTGAATGATCAACCAACCTTACCCGTGCAACCTGTATCTATTTTAGCTGGAATGCTCAGTAAACCGGCTAATATCTATGCAGAACCGGAAATGGAAATGGTACAGGCACCCGTTATAGAAATGAAGCAGCCTGAACCGGTACCGGCCCCACAACCCGCACCTCAACCGCAGCCGGTAGCAAAAATTGAAGAACCGGAAATGGATTTTCATTTTGAGATGAAGGAAAGAGATGAAGTACCCGCACCCGTTTCAAAAATAGAAACGCCGGCACCTTCTTTCTATGAAGATGGCCCGATGGATGAGGTTGAAGAACAAAAGAAGCGTGCAGCAGAAAGACTACAAAAACTCCGTAATCTTTCTTACAATATGAACACTGCGGATAATAACCAGGAATTTGATGCCGTTCCCGCATATGTTCGTCGCAACATGGAACTGTTTGGAAACACACTTACTTCTGTAGAAAATTTCTACAGCAAGTATACGGTTGGTAAAGATGAGAATGATCAGACACAGATCTCCACCATCAATACCTTTCTGGATGGTAAGAAACCCGACTAACCCTTGCTTGCTATAACCCTGTTTACTTTTGGTGATTTTAGTTGTAACCCCCGATGGTGAATCGGGGGTTTTTATTTGCTTCAAACTGGCCTTTGTGCCTTGGTGTGCAATTTTTTCTCACACCATAGCACAAAGGCGCGGTTTAACCGGATTCATTTTAAGGCAAAATCCATTTCATTATAAGAACTACCTTTAAGGTAATAACCTATTAAAACACCTGTTTTGGGAAATCACTTACAAAAATTTCAAGCAGACGGCTTTCTTGTTTTGGAAGGATTCAATTCTGTAGAAGCCTGCAACGACCTTATGCAGCGGGCTGAAGAGCTCGCAAACGGGTTTGACTATGATGGTCATCCCTCCGTTTTTCAAACCTCTGAGCAAACAAGAACCAGTGATGATTATTTCCTGGATTCAGGCGATAAGATCTCTTACTTCTTTGAAAAGGACGCATTTGATCCATCAGGAAATTTAAAAAAAGACCTGTTCCATTCCCTCAATAAAATAGGGCATGCGTTGCATGATCTCGACCCCGTATTCAACGCCTTTTCAAGATCACCACAAATGAAACAACTGGTAGCAGATCTTGAACTGGAAAAAAATCTGTTGATACAGAGTATGATGATATTCAAGCATGCAAAAATAGGCGGGGTAGTTGATATTCACCAGGACAGCACTTTCTTATATACAGAACCGGAATCCTGTATCGGTTTCTGGTTTGCGCTGGAAGATGCAACACAGGCAAATGGTTGTCTCTGGGCCATGCCGGGCGGACATCAAACCCCGCTCCGTTCCTGGTTCAAAAGAAAGCAAGGCGGAGGAACTGAAATGGTTCAACTAAATCCGGAGCCTTATTCAATGGAGGGCATGATTCCGCTGGAGGTGAAAAAAGGTAGCTGTGTGGTTTTGCATGGGTTGCTGCCGCATTATAGTTTGCCCAATACATCTGGTAAGTCAAGACCGGCATATGCAATACATACCATCAATCCCAATGCCAATTATCCGGATACCAACTGGCTTCAGCGGGATTTGAATGGAGTAAGGAGTTTTTAAAATTGAAGGACCAATCATCATAGAAAAGAGAAAAAAATGACTACAGTATTGATCACCGGGGGAACAGGCATGATTGGTAAAAGATTGACACAGCTATTAACAGAAAAAGGTTATGAAGTTATCATTCTGTCACGTCAGTCTTCGGTCACAAGCCATAAGCAAAGTAAATTTTCTTACGCGAACTGGGATATTGATCAACAAACGATCGATCAGGAAGCCATAAGCAAAGCCGATCATATCATTCATCTGGCAGGAGCGGGTGTTGCTGATAAAAGATGGAGTAAAGAAAGAAAAAAGGAGATCGTAAACAGCCGTACCCAAAGCAGTGCCTTGATCGTTAAAGCACTCAAAGATTATCCGAATAAAGTTAGAACGGTTGTCAGTTCCTCTGCTATCGGTTGGTACGGTCCTGATACCGAGAAGAGCCTGGAACATGGCTTTTCAGAAGACGCTATCGCCGATACTGCTTTTTTGGGCGAAACCTGCCGTTTATGGGAAGAAAGTATTGAACCGGTAACCCAACTGAACAAACGTCTGGTAAAACTGAGAACCGGTATTGTATTAAGTAATGAGGGCGGCGCCTTTGTGGAATTTAAAAAAACCTTGAGGGTAGGAGTAGCTTCTATTCTGGGTTCAGGAAAACAGGTGATCAGCTGGATCCATGTAGATGATCTCTGCCACTTGTTTATCGCAGCCATAGAAAATGAATCCATGAGTGGTGCTTATAATGCAGTGGCTCCACACCCTGTAACCAATCAGTATTTAACCCTTGCTCTGGCCAAACAGATGCGCGGCAAGTTGTATATTCCTGTTTATGTGCCTTCTTTTGTATTAAAGATCATGCTGGGAGAATTGAGCATTGAAGTACTTAAAAGTGCGAATGTGAGTAGCCGTAAAGTGCAATTAACGGGGTTTGATTTCTCGTACCCAACCGTAGAAGATGCGATTGCGCAGTTGTGTAGCGCTTAGTCCATAGACGATAATCCATTGTACATGGACAAGCAGGAACCCGGTGCTTTTCTATGAACTATGATCTATCAACGATCGACTCAAAATTACAGATCCCTTCTCTTATGTACTGCATAACAGATCAGCCAGATACCCGTTGTTAATAAGATCGTATACACAATATGCTCAGGAATAATGCTGATCGCATGGTCATAACTTGCTTTGGCATCTTTGCCCCATCTTGAGAAAAAAGCAGGAGTAGGTACCAGCCTGTCTGAGATCTCAAATGGTAGAAACCTTCCGATATCATTCAGTTTGAATCTTGCATACTGAACCGCAATATTTTCTATGATGAGGTAATAAAAAAGGAAAATACCCAATGCGATAAAGGCTTTCTTTATCAGGTAACCTAATAAAAAAGCAATTGACAATTGCGCAAATGTTTGCAATAAAAATAGCGGGATATACTGTAGTTGTTGTTTCCATTGGAAAGCGGTACTGCTATCTGCATAAAAGCCGAAAAATAAGGCTACAGCCAGATATACAAGGGTGGCAATCACAGATACAATCAGTACATCAAATAATTTACTTGTTATGAACTGCGCCCTGCTCCAGCCATCGATGATGTTCTGCCGATGGGTTTTGAAAGTATATTCATTTGTTACAAGCATAATTACCAGAATGGATGGTAACAAAATGAAAAATGAAGAAAAATAAGCAACGGAATGCCAGGTTTCCGGAAAAGCAAACGGATTGCCTAAAAGTAATTTGGCAATATTCGTGGTCATATCCTTACCGGTAGTTGCTTTCAGGTAACCGTAATAGGTTATCGCATTAATGCCGGGATATGTCAATGCCACTATACCCAGCATCCACCAGAAAGCAGGGTATCTCTTTATCTTAAGCCATTCTATATTGATGAGTGAGCGCATAACAGTCGTTTATTTTTCGTTCGTTAATTCGAAGAATTTGGTTTCCAGTCTTTCCTTACGAACCAGTAACAGGTTTAACGTAATTCCTTTTTCAAAACAAAAGCGGTTGATCTCTTCCAGTCTCGCGGTACCAATAGGGAAGAAGAGCAGAATCTTTTTTTCGTGGGGTTGAATTTTAGAATAACCGGGGAATGCGTTCAGTACACTTAGTAATTGCACAGGATCGTTGGAAGAAACTTCTACAATGTCTTCATTTGAAAATACATCATCAACAGCGCCCGCTACAATTAATTCTCCCCTTTTGAGGATGGCCACATGTGTACAGACTTTCTCCACTTCATCCAGTAAATGACTGGCCATGATAATGGTCTTACCACGTTTAGCCAGCTCTTTAATGAGCTCCCTGATCTCGGCAATACCTACCGGGTCCAGACCATTGGTGGGCTCATCAAATACCAATACCTGAGGGTCGCCCAATAAGGCAGCAGCTATGGCCAGCCTTTGTTTCATTCCCAAACTGTAGGCACTGAACTTGCTTTTTTTTCGCTCACTTAATTTTACAACCTCCAATACCCGATCAATATCGGCAGCATCACCACGGCCACTGATGGCATGGGTGATGTTTAAATTGTCAACAGCAGATAAATAATGATAAAAGTTAGGTGTCTCCAATAAAGAGCCGATCCTTTTTCGGGTATGCTCTGAACCCGGCTCCCCAAACCAGACAAAACTGCCGGTATCTGCTTTCAGAATATCTAATATGATACTCAGCATGGTGGTTTTTCCACTGCCGTTAGGTCCAAGGATACCAAATACAGCACCTTCCGGCACATCAAAGGAAACACCTTTTAATGCCTTGATGGGGCCGTATGCTTTTGCGATGCCATTGATAGAGAGAACGGGTTGCATATAGCTTTGTTTACAGATGGGAAATCTTTGTTCTTTCGAAGATAATCAGATATTCACACTTGCGCCAGAATATTGATGAGCCGTTTTTCTATCGGTTTAACGGTAAAAATGAGGTAATCCCGGATAGTAAAAACCATTCATGGCCAGTGAATTGTTATAGTAACTTTGTGTAAATTACCTTTTTTGAAAAAATATATCAGCAACACTTTATCTGTAACAGTACCCTATGCCCCATTCATTTAGCCAGGCAGCTTTAGCCATTATTGTGAATAGTATGAAGGGGAGTGCAAACCCCGCTCTGGCAGATATTGAAAGGAAATCAACTGCGCTCAATCCATCCGGTTCAGTAACAATTGATTATAAGGTAGCTGATTTTGATATCATTCCCTCTGTTGAACAGGCCATCGTAGCTATTCTTACCAAAACCAATCCGGTAACACCGAATGTACAGGTTCATATTTCTGCTTCACCGGTAATGGTAAGGGCAGACAAATCTTTTGTTGATTTTATTTTCTCAGATTTATTTTCTCAGTTATTCTATTCTATTCTGCAGGGTATACTGGTGAGTGTTTATGTAACCGGAACTGAAGAAGCCGGTATAGTAGAGATACAGGAAACCGGCATCTCGCAGTCGGCAGAACTGATATCCAATAATTCATTGATCAGTACAGATCAATCATTGATGATATGCACGCAGCTAATGGAAGATATGGGTGGTGAACTATTATATCTGCTGAATGAAAAAGGAAATTATTACAGATTGAAATTTAAACTCGGTTGATATTTTTTTAAAACACGAAGGATCTTAGGTAAAGACAAAGGGCAGATAGTTTTCTATCTGCCCTTTGTACTGCTATTATTCAATTTGTTTAAATATTAATTTCTGATGGGTCTTCCACTCTTCAAAACACTCTGGATCCTTTCAAGTGTTTTCTTCTCGCCACAAAGACTTAAGAATGCTTCTCTTTCCAGATCAAGTAAATATTGTTCACTAACAAGGCTTTGTTCGCTCAGATCTCCACCGCACATTACATAAGCCAGCTTTCTTGCTACCAATGCATCATGGTCTGTTGCATAATTGCCTCTCCACATTCCATTGATACCGGCCAGCATGGCACCCAGTCCCAAACGACCCATAACTTTTACATCTTTTCTGGGTTGCGGCATAGAATACCCCTGGTCATATAATTCGATCACCGATTTTTTAGCTTCAGCAATTCTGCGGCCTATGTTCATTACTACCTCATCATGTCCTTTACGCAGTATACCCATGTCAAATGCTTCCTGTGCAGAAGTAGCCACTTTAGCTGTTGCGATAGAGAAGAAACGGTTTTTCAGTGTAACGGTTTCCGGTTCGTCTTCATGCAGATCGTCACCGGCACGTAAAGCAAATTCTTTGGTGCCGCCGCCACCGGGTATCAATCCCACACCTAATTCTACCAGCCCAATATAGGTTTCTGCTGCTGCACAAACTTTATCGGCATGCAGGTTCATTTCGCAACCGCCACCCAGTGTTAATCCATGGGGAGCAGTAACCACGGGCACCGATGAATAACGAATACGCATCATACTGTTCTGGAACATCCGGATAGCCATATCCAGCTCATCATATTCCTGTTCTATGGCCAGCATAAAGATCATACCCACATTGGCACCTGCACTGAAATTGGCACTTTCATTACCAATTACCAGCCCTTTGAATTTTTCTTCAGCGGTATTGATCGCTTTGTTCAATCCTTCCAAAACTTCTCCGCCGATACTATTCATTTTAGTGCTCCATTCAAAACCGGCAACACCATCACCAATATCGTATAAACGACAGGCACTGTTCTTCCACACAAGTTTGTCTGCATGATTATTCAAAATCAAAAACGCTTCCCCGCCCGGTTTGGCTTTGTATGATTTAGATGGCACATCATAATACATGCGTTTACCTGCTTCTACTTTATAAAAGCTGGTGGCACCGCTTGCAATCATCTCATCAACCCATGCTGCTACTTTGTAACCCGCCGCCTTCATGCCTTCTACGGTTTTGGCAACACCCACTACATCCCAGCTTTCAAATGCGCCGATCTCCCAGCCAAAACCGGCCATCATGGCATCATCCACACGATAGATCTCATCACTGATCTCAGGGATACGATGTGAGATATATGAGAATAAGGAGTAATGAAATAATTTATAGAACTCACCCGCCTTATCCGGGGCACTGCTCAGCATCTTTATTCTTTGCTTCAGATCGTCTATGGGTTTGGCGGCTTCTATACTGCCAAACTTTGGTTTTACCCTCGCACCATATTCCATGGTCTGAAGGTTCAGGGTTACGATTTCTTTGCCTGCGGCCGATTTTGTTTTCTTAAAGAAACCCTGTCCGGTTTTATCCCCCAGCCAATTATTGGCTACCACTTTTTCTAACCAATCCGGGATGGTAAATATTTCTTTGGCTTCATCATTCGGGCAATTATCTGCAACGCCTTTGGCCACTTTTACCAAAGTATCAATACCCACTACATCGGCAGTTCGGAAAGTAGCCGATTTGGGTCGGCCAATGATCGGGCCGGTCAATGCATCCACTTCATCAATACTCAAACCCAACTTGTTCATGATGTGGAAAATACTCATGATGCTGAACACCCCTATCCGGTTGGCAATAAATGCGGGTGTGTCTTTACACAATACGGTTGTTTTACCCAGATATAGGTCGCCATAATGCATCAGGAAATCAACAACTTCCGGATCAGTATGTGGTGTGGGAATAATTTCGAGTAAACGCAGGTACCTCGGCGGGTTAAAGAAATGCGACCCGCAGAAATGCTTTTTGAAATCATCACTTCTGCCTTCTGCCATCATATGGATAGGAATACCCGAAGTATTGGAAGTGATCAGTGTGCCGGGTTTGCGGAATTTTTCTACTTTCTCGTAGATCAGTTGTTTGATATCCAGTCTTTCCACCACCACTTCAATGATCCAGTCGCAACCGGCAATATCTTTCAGGTTATCATCAAAGTTTCCGGTACTGATCTTTTTAATAACGTCTTTTGTAAAAACAGGTGAGGGGTTGCTTTTGATAGCAGCCTGTAAAGCATCATTCACCAGTTTATTACGCTCTGCGGGCCGGGTACTTTCTTCGGCGCCTTTGGGAACCATATCCAGCAATATTACCTGTACACCAATGCCCGCAAAATGGCAGGCTATCCTTGAACCCATCACACCACTACCCAAAACCGCAACTTTTTTAATGGAACGTTTCATATGGTTTATACCTTTTTGTAAAATTAGTTAGTTATGCAACTAATTATATCGAAGATAGGATAATTTATTTTTCAGGTGATGCGTGGAAAATGCAAAAGGGGCGGTTTCCTGTCAAAAAACCGGTTCAAACCATTCATTAACAGGCATTATTGCCGCTGTTTCAGCCTAATAACCATTTAAAAATAACCCGATGCTTTTGAGCGGCTTTCTGTTATTTTTGTCCGATATGAAGATAGATGCTCATATGGTAGATAACCTGGCCCATCTGGCACGTTTGCGTTTTGATGATTCTGAAAAGGAATCCATCCGTACCGAGCTGGAAAGCATGGTGGCTTTTGTAGAGAAATTACAAACCATCCATACAGAAGGAGTGGAGCCCTTGCTGCATATCAGTGATGCGGCCAATGTGTTGCGCGAAGATGTAGTACAGGGTTCTGTAACCCGTGCAGAAGCTTTATTGAATTCACCTGTAAGCGATGATACTTTTTTTAAAGTACCTAAAGTGATCAGAAAATAAGCATACTAATTAATTCTTACAAAGAAAACCGGCAACTATGAGTGAAGCGATCATCCGTTTGGAAGACATACAGAAAAGCTATTTCATGGGAAACCAGGCCATACCGGTATTAAAAGGTATTACGCTGGATATTTTTAAGAACGAATATGTGGCTTTGATGGGGCCATCCGGTAGCGGAAAAAGTACCCTGATGAATATTCTCGGATGTCTGGATTCACCTACAGGTGGCAAATATATCCTCAACAGCAAGGATGTAAGTAAGATGGCCGATGATGATCTGGCGGGAGTTAGAAATACAGAGATCGGTTTCGTATTCCAGCAGTTTAACCTGCTGCCCCGTTTATCTGCTGCCGAAAATGTGGCTTTACCCCTGATCTATGCAGGTGTTCCTAAAAAAGAAAGAACAGAAAGGGCGATGGAAGCCCTGAAAAAAGTGGGTCTGGAAGACAGAAGCCACCATAAATCCAACGAATTAAGCGGCGGACAGATACAAAGGGTAGCCATTGCCCGTGCCCTTGTTAATAATCCATCCCTGCTGCTGGCAGATGAGCCTACGGGTAACCTTGACTCAAAAACCTCTGTGGAAGTAATGGAGATCTTTGGAAAGATCCAGGAAGCCGGGAATACGGTTGTACTGGTTACCCATGAAGAAGATATAGCCCGATACGCTCATCGTGTAGTGCGTTTAAGGGATGGTTTGATTGAAACCGATACTACCAAGGAATTGTCGATGGTGCATCATTAAGATATAAACGTTTGTTCATAGACCATGGTCCATAAGGCCATGGTCTATTTTGTTTCCGAACCTTTCCGGTTTAACTTTGTTGGAAGATGCGGCGAGGGTGAATAACAGTGATGGGGCAGTGATTGTGTCCTCACAATTACACAGAGCATTTAAAAAGAACAATCGAATCATCGATCAAACAAAACCGGCACTATGGCAATGAAAATCTATACCAAGACAGGCGATCTGGGCAAAACCTCATTAATAGGCGGCACCAAAGTACCCAAGAGCCATATCCGTATTGATACCTATGGAACAGTAGATGAACTGAATTCTTATATAGGTCTGGTTAGTGATCATTTGTCTGATGCACATGCGAAAGTGTTATTGAAAGAAATTCAGGACCGACTTTTTACCGTAGGCTCTTCCCTTGCCTGCGATCCTGATAAGGAACCATTGATGAAGATCCCGGATCTGAAAGAAACCGATATCAATCTGCTGGAAAAAGAGATCGATGCAATGAATGATGTATTACCTGAGATGAAATCTTTTGTATTACCTGGCGGACATACAGCTGTTTCAACAGCACATGTGGCCCGTTGTGTTTGCCGCCGCGCCGAACGCTGTTGTGTAAATATGCAGGAACAGGAAATGTTCGTTGATCCACTCGTGATCAAATACCTGAACCGCTTAAGTGATTATTTATTTGTGCTCTCGAGGTACATTGGCTACCTGATGCAGGTTTCTGAGATTCCGTGGAAACCCAGGGTCTAATTTGAAAATTTGAAAATATGACAATTTGAAAATGGGTTATGCAGTACATTGGAAATTCCATTTTCAAATTGTCACATTTTCAAATTATTCTTCCATCCTTCATATGCAAAACCCGGTCACTCATCGCAGCGAGTTCTTCATTATGGGTTACGATCAGAAAAGTTTGTTGAAAATCGTTTCGGAGAGTTACAAATAATTCGTGCAGTTCTTTCGCATGAATACTATCAAGGTTGCCGGTGGGCTCATCGGCAAAAACAATAGATGGGTTATTGATCAAGGCTCTTGCCACGGCTACACGTTGTTGCTCTCCACCCGATAATTGCTGGGGTTTATTATCCATCCTGTCTGCCAGCCCTAAATTGGTAAGTAATTCAATGGCGCGGGCTGTGACTTCTTTTTTCATTTTACCAGCGATCCATCCCGGCACACAAACATTTTCCAGCGCCGTAAACTCAGGCAGTAAATGGTGGAACTGGAATACAAAACCAATATGATTATTCCGGAAAGCCGCCAGTTTTTTACCCGATAGTTGATCCACCTGCTCGCCATTGATCCAGATATGGCCCTGATCCGGAGTATCCAAAGTGCCCAGAATATGCAGTAAAGTACTCTTTCCTGCACCTGAAGAACCAACAATACTTACGATCTCGCCCTTGTTTATAGTAATATCTACCCCCTTCAGTACCTGGAGGCTGCCGTATTTTTTGGTTATATTTTCTGCTTTGAGCATGGGTAACGGTTAAATTATGGCTGTAAAACTGCAAAATAGGCCCAAAATGGCCTGTTTTGAACATTTCTGTAAAGAACGGGAAAAACTCGCGTTTGGTAGTTTCGTTTATACGGCTACATTTGCAAAAAATTAAAAGGTAAAATATGTTCTGGACATTAGAATTAGCAAGTTACCTGGAAGAAGCTCCCTGGCCCGCCACCAAAGATGAGCTGATCGATTATTCTATCCGTAGCGGAGCTCCGCTCGAAGTGGTCGAAAACCTCCAGGAACTGGACGACGAGGGAGAAGTGTACGAGAGCATCGAAGATATCTGGCCTGATTATCCAAGCCAGGAAGACTTCATGTTTAATGAAGACGAGTACTGACCCCCGTGCCCCCTGGAAGGGGTGTAAATTATAGGCAAATAAAAAGCGGCCATTCATTAGTGTGAATGGCCGCTTTTATTTTATCGGCTATTAAATCTTTTTTCGGCTTCGTTGTGTCACTCACTTGTACTGCAGTAAGTGCCTCAACAATTATTGCTTTTTAAATGTGTATTTGAAATACAGCAATACCAATGTCAGTGTAAGTACAACAGTATTTGCTACGATCACCGGCCCACTTTTGATGGCAAATGCATAGATCAGCCAAACGATGGTGCTGGTAACAACGATCAGGATCATCCAGATACTCAGGTCGCCAACACTTTTTGATTGCCAGGATTTGTATACCTGCGGAAAAAAAGTAATTGCCGACAGAAAAGATCCGAAGTAACCGATATATTCTACCAGGTTAGCCGGTATTTCCAATAAGGGTGCCATGTTAATGAGTTTAAGATTGAAACACAATGTTCAGAAACGATGATAAGACAATCATCATGCCAACGTCATATTATTCTGCACCAATCCCCAACTTAGCCATTACTTCATTGCTCACACCGGTGTTGGAATAGCCACCATCGTGGAATAAATTCTGCATGGTAACCATCCTGGTAAGATCTGAGAAAAGTGTGATGCAATAGTTGGCGCAATCTTCTGCACTGGCATTACCCAATGGGGCGATCGCTTCTGCATAATCATAAAAATCACCAAACCCTTTGATGCCGGTTCCTGCAGTGGTTTTGGTTGGAGATTGCGATACGGTGTTGATACGCACTTTCTTATCCCTTCCATAATGATAACCAAATGTGCGGGCAATAGATTCGAGCATGGCTTTGATATCGGCCATATCTGTATAGAACGGGAATACCCTCTGGGCAGCCATATAGGTTAAAGCCACCACACTTCCATATTCATTGATCGCATCTAATTTTTTGGCAACGGCGAGCATCTTGTGGAATGACATGGCAGACACATCAATGCCCTTCATAAAATATTCGTAATTGGATTCTGTATACGGGATCTTTTTACGGATATTAACACTCATGCCGATAGAATGTAAAACGAAATCTATTTTACCACCCAGTATTTCCTGTGATTTTGTATAGAGGTTGGTCAGGTCTTCAATGCTGGTGGCATCTGCCGGTACGATCTGTGAACCGGTCTTTTCTGCCAGTTTATTGATCTCACCCATGCGCATGGCAATTGGGGCATTGGTCAATACAAAAGTTGCGCCTTCTTCATGTGCTTTCTCTGCTACTTTCCATGCAATGGAATTCTCATCTAATGCGCCGGTTATGATACCCCGTTTTCCTTTAAGCAAGTTGTACGACATAGTCTCGTTAGTTTTATTGTTTAGAGGTGGTAAAAGTATAGAATATCTGGAACAATTGACCGATTGCGGATTTGTGGATTACGGATTCCGGACCTTCAATCAGCTAATCCGTAATTCGCTAATTCGCCAATCAAATCAGTTCATCATTTCCCGTGCATTTTCAAGGGCTGCAGCGGTAGGCTTTTCACCACTGAGCATGCGGGCAATAGCAGTGATCCGTTCGTCTTCGTTCAAGAGCCTGATATTCGTTTTTACTGCATCTCCCTTGATCTCTTTGTACACAAAGAAATGCGCATTGGCTTTACCTGCTATCTGTGGCTGGTGAGTGATACAGATGATCTGTCTCTTGGCGGCCAGGCCTTTCATGATCAATCCAACCTGCTTGGCGGCTTCGCCGGATATACCGGTATCAATTTCATCGAAGATCATAGTTGGAAGATCGATGGATTGAGCAACCAGAGATTTGATGCATAACATTAACCTGCTCAGCTCTCCACCGCTTGCTACTTTCCGGATGGGTTCAAAACGATTGCTTTTATTGGCATCAAACAGAAAATCTATCTGGTCTTTACCGGAAATATTCAAATGGCTATCCTTCAATTCTACTTTTAACCGGGCATTGGGCATACCTACCTGGACCAATAATTCATTTACTTTTTCTTCGAGGGGCTTTGACTGCTTATGTCTTGCTTTGGAAAGCGTTTCTGCCAGTATATTGGCTTCAGCAAATAAAGCAGCTACCTGTTTTTCTTTTGCCTGGATACTTTCATCCATATTCAATACAGCCTGTAATTTTTCTTCAAGTTCATGCTGGATAGCCAGCAGTTGTTGTGTGGTTTGTACCCCGTGTTTCTTGCTCAGCTTATAGCCATCCATTAAACGCTGGTTGATCCATTCAATTCTTTTCTCATCAAAATTTACCGAATCATTGATGCGATCCAGTTCTTCAGAAATATCCTGTAATTCTATCTGTGAACTTTGTAATCTTTCAATCACTGAATGCAGGTCGGGATGGAAAGAAGCAAAACCATGCAATTGATTAACCAGTTGTTTCAGTTGCTGAACAATGGGTTGTTCACTTTCTTTCAGATCAAAATATACTTTGGTGAGGGTGGTTTTAATGCCTTCTGCATTACTCAATAATTTTAGTTCATTATCGAGATCCTCCAGTTCATTCTCTTTCAACCCTAATTCACGCAACTCATTAAACAGAAACTGATGGTAATCCAGTTCTTTATTGAATGCGGCTTTCCTTTCCTGCAGTTGCACAAGTTCTTTGGATGATATTTGCCATTGCTGGTATATTTTATGGTAAGCAGACAGCGTACTTTCGTTATTGGCCAATGCATCTAAAACAGCCCGCTGAAAATCACTGTCGCCCAGTTCTAAAGTGTCAAACTGCTGGTGCAGATCAACCAATAAGGAGGCTAATGCTTTTAATTGCTGCAAAGTGGCTGGTGTATCATTTATGAAAGCTCTTGACTTGCCATTGGTGGCGATCTCTCTTCTCAAAACCAGTTCTTCCTCCGCATCCAGATCATTAGCTGCTAAAAAATCAAGTACCCCTTTTTTGCCATCAACAGAAAAACTGCCTTCTATAAAACATTTTTTTTGTGTGTTCACCAAAACAGAACTGTCAGCTCTCTCGCCTAGTATCAAACTCAATGCTCCCATCAGGATACTTTTACCCGCACCTGTTTCACCGGTGATCATATTCAGCTTCGATGAAAAATCGATCCCGATCTCATCTATGATGGCGTAGTTCTGTATGAATAATTTTTTAAGCATATTCTGTGGTTATCGTGAGTTGTGAATGGTTAGTCGTGAAAAAATGCATACTCACGACTAACCATTCACAACTCACGGAAAACATCTCTTGCAAGATATACAAGCAAACCCTGTTCTACAAATCTGTGTAATAAATACGCCGTGCAAACAACTCCAAACTCCAAACTCCAAACCCCAAACCCCAAACCCCATACCGCCTCAGTCCCCCTTACATCTTGCTATCCCCGATTTGGCCCTTTGGTCCAGCGAATCTTTATACTCATGATCATCCATGTCCAGACAGCGTTGGTACCAGCTAATGGCCAGCGCTTTTTGTCCGCGTTTTTCATAGATCTGTCCAATCTGTAAAGCAGCCCTTGCAGCAAAATATTCTCTCCGGTTCTCACCCAGTCTGATGGCGATCTGGTAATTGCGGATAGCGTCCTCATCGCGGCCAAGATCATCATAGATACGGGCTACACGATAGGCGAATTCCAGTTTCTCTTCTTCTTTGATAAAATCATCTTCCGTTTTTCCCTGCAGCAGACCGGCCGCTTCAGAACTGTATCCGCCATCGCTTAATAATCTTGCCTTTAATAACAAAACATTCGGCCATTTACCTGCTTTGGCATCTTTCAAAGCCTGTTTGTCTGCATCAGTATCTGTGGCGCCTTTCTTTAAAATATTCTTTCTTACTTCCTCTGCCTTTGCCTGATTGCCCTGCAGGTAATAACACCAGCTCAGTTTCTGGTAAGCATCCTTTACATAGAATCTCCCTTTGAAACCGGTTAAGAATGATTCCAGGTTTTTGGCAGCTTCCTGTGTTTCCAGATGATAAAGCCTTGTAAAACCCAGCTCAAAATCCCAGATGCTTACTTTCAGGTATTCATCAGACTTATTCCTGTTCAAAATAATATTCTTGGAATATTCTGACTGCTTGTTGTTAATGCCCAGGTTACAGGCCATGTAGGCATGGAGATGATTGTTAATCAGGTCCAGCTTACGTTGCTGCGTAAACAGTAAGGCTTCTTCTTTTTTGTTCTCAATATAGAACATCAGATAAGGGTACATAAAAGCCGCTTCATTGAACATGAGTTTGGCCCACGGATCATTACTATTGATGAATCCCCTAACCGTTTTCATTCCTTCCGATAAGGAACCCCGCATACCAAACAGACTGGCTATCCATTTATATCCTTTGGGGATGGTGCCCACTACCGCCTGCAGGGATCCATACATCAGGTCATTAGGTGCAAAATTCGGGAACTGCTTTTTGTTATCCTTAATAAGCACATAGGCTTTTCTGAAATCCCAACCTGCGTCCCAAAGTTTGCCGAATTTGATAGCGGTAGCGGCTCTGTGTACGCGAACAGTACTCAGGCAATAATTATAGAAGGGTGATTTTTTCGGGCCCTCTTCCAAAAGATCGATCCGTTCTGAAAATTTGGGATAACGGGTTTGATAATCTTTCGGGTCCTCATTCAAAAAGAGGATATAAAAATCAACGTAACTCTCTAATAAAACCGGGATCAGGTTATCAGGGTTTTGTTGTTTAGCTTTCTCTATCAAAGCCAAACCACTGTTGATCTTTAGTTTGGTAATCTCCTGGTAGGCTTGCTGACAGGTTGCTGTAAAGTCGTACACTTTCTGTGCATAGCTGAATAAGGCCATACATGCAAAAAAGGGAACTAACAGAAACCGCTTCATCATACACCGAAAATAAGAAAGGGCTACCAAACGGTAACCCTTTCTTTATGATCAGACTCTTAATAAAATCTTATTTCGCTTCTACACTGTCGTTCAGGTCTGCATCAACCAGGATACGTCCGCAGTTTTCACAAACAATGATCTTTTTGTGTAAACGGATCTCACTCTGGCGTTGAGGCGGAATTGAGTTAAAGCAACCACCACAAGCATCCCTTTCTACCGGTACAACGGCCAGGCCATTGCGGTAACTTTTGCGGATACGGTCGTAGCTGTATAACAAACGGTCGTCGGTATGCGTACGTGCATCAGCACTTTGTTTGTTGAAATGGGTTTCTTCTTTTTCAGTATCGGCAATGATCTTCTGCAGTTCCCCTTTTTTATGGTTCAGAACGCCTTCTTTCACAGCTACCTGTTTTTTGGCAACATCCAAAACCTTGATCTTCTCAGCCAGTTCTTCATTGGCATCTCTGATATGTTTCTCTGCCAGTTTGATCTCAAGCTGCTGCATCTCGATCTCTTTGTTGATGGCTTCAAACTCACGGTTATTCTTTACATTCTCACTCTGCTTCTCGTATTTAGCAATCAAGGCCTCACTTTCTTTGATCGTTGCTTTTTTCTCTTCGATAAATTCAGTGATACCATTGATCTCTTCTTCCACACGTGTCTGGCGGGCGGTTAAACCCTGGATCTCATCTTCGAGGTCGCTTACTTCCATCGGAAGTTCACCCTTCAGAATCTGGATCTCATCCAGTTTGCTGTCGATCTTCTGCAATCTCAAAAGAGATACTAATTTTTCTTCAACGGAGAAATCTTTAACTGCTGCCATATTAGGTTTGAAATTTAAAGTTTGGGTTTGGTTTATGGGTTTATCTGTTTATTCGTTTCTTGGTAAGAAATCCTAGACGGGATAAACCAATAAACCAGTAAACCAATAAACAAATCAACCTCTCCCTCAGCCCAGAAAATAGTTTACCGGATTGGTCTTTATTCCTGATTTGAGGACGGCAAAGGTAGGGAATTTAGCCTGTAAAATCTCAATCAAAAGGTCGGTAGTAAATTGTTCGCTTTCCCAGTGGCCAATATCGGCCAGAAGTACGCGGTCATTGGCATCGAAAAACTCATGGTATTTAACATCGGCAGTAACATACACATCGGCCCCGGCTGCAATGGCTTTACCGGTTAAAAAGCTGCCGGAACCACCACAAATAGCTACTTTTTGGACCTTTTTACCCAATAATGGGGTATGTCTGATCACAGAAAGCTCAAATGATGTTTTTAGCATATATAAAAAGCCGGTCTCGTCTAAAGCTTCCGGTAATTCTCCCAATAAACCGGTGCCAACTGATTGATAATCATTCTGTAATGCAATAATGTCATACGCTACTTCTTCATAG
>CANGOX010000043.1 GCA_947455605.1 Chitinophagaceae bacterium | reverse complement strand
TTTGACATTTCTGATGGTACCGGCGGGCCGGCTGCAAATGCTCCCATGGGGAGTGAACAAATGACTGTAATGATTACTGCCATGAGTAATCCATTATATTTTTTCAAGGAGGCTATTTTCATATCCGGTTGTTTTATTCTGAAAACAGGTTGATCAATTATCTAAGGGTATACGACTGATCTCTTCAATCATATTTTTATCGGCCTTCAATGCCCATGTTGCCATAGCAAGGAAGAACAGAAAAAAGATGGAAAAAGAAGTAAGCGCATAAATATCAACACCGCTTATTTTTTCTAAATAGTTTACAAATTTCATATGCCTGGTTTTATCCTTTATTATTTAGAGAGTTCCTGCGTAGCAGCATCCATCTTATTCTGAATTTTTATATCAGTACCTACTCTCTGCAGGTATGCGATCAATGCCACGATCTCTTTATTGGGAGCCGTAATGATCTTATCTGCTTTCAGGGTGGCACTAATTACTGCTGCCTGTTTCATTAGGTCTGCATTTGCCTGCAAGTCATAGCCTGCGGGATAAGGCACACCCAATGTTTGCATAGCCCTGATCTTAGCCGGTGTAATGGCAGTATCAATCGGATTATCATGCAACCATGCGTATGAAGGCATGATAGACCCCGGACTCATACTTTGCGGTTCCAACATGTGATTGTAATGCCAGCTGTCTGGATATTTACCTCCGATCCTTGCTAAATCCGGACCGGTACGTTTACTTCCCCACTGGAATGGGTGATCATATACAAACTCACCGGCTTTGCTGTATTCGCCATAACGTGCCACTTCATCTCTGAAAGGACGCACCATTTGCGAATGGCATAAATAACAGCCTTCACGTATATAGATATCGCGTCCCTGTAACTCAAGTGGTGTGTAAGGTTTTACTGCCGCAATGGTTGGGATATTGCTTTTTACGAGGAAGGTTGGAATGATCTCAAGTGCACCACCAATACCTACCAGAATAAGACTGAACACCAACATTTGAATGGGTCTTCTTTCGATCCATTTATGCCAGTATTCTTTTCCATGGGTATGTACTTCTTTAGAAAGAGCAGGTGCTTCTGCAGCTTCATCCGCTACCAGGCTTCCGGCTTTAACCGTTTTAAAAATATTATATACCATAATGAATACACCTACCAGGTAGAGCAATCCACCCAGGCTACGGGTAACATACAGTGGAATAATATGGGTTACTGTTTCGAGGAATTGATATTTTAAAGTACCATCATCGGTAAACTGTTTCCACATCATAGCCTGTGTAAAACCAGCCCAATACATAGGGATCGCATATAAAACGATACCAATTGTGCCGATCCAGAAATGCGTTGTAGCTAATTTTTTTGAGTATAACGGTGTATTAAAAATTCTTGGGATGATCCAGTACAGCACACCAAATGTGAGGAATCCATTCCAGCCCAATGCACCTACGTGTACGTGAGCAATGGTCCAGTCTGTAAAATGCGATATCGCATTTACACTCTTGATACTCAGCAATGGCCCTTCCAGTGTAGCCATTCCATAACAGGTTACGGCAACCACCATGAATTTCAGGATAGGATCTTCACGAACTTTATCCCATGCACCGCGTAGTGTGAACAGTCCATTCAGCATACCACCCCATGATGGAGCGATCAGCATGATACTGAATACGGTACCCAGACTCTGTGCCCAATCGGGTAAAGCCGTATATAATAAATGGTGAGGGCCCGCCCAGATATAAATAAAGATGAGCGCCCAGAAGTGAATGATCGATAAGCGATAGCTGTACACCGGGCGGTTAGCCGCTTTCGGCATAAAATAATACATGATACCGAGGTAAGGCGTGGTAAGGAAGAAGGCCACGGCATTATGTCCGTACCACCATTGTACCAATGCATCCTGTACACCTGCATACCAGCTGTAACTCTTCAACAAAGAAAATGGGATCTCGAAAGAGTTCACAATATGCAACATGGCCACAGTGATCCAGGTAGCAATAAAGAACCAGATGGCTACATACAGATGTTGTTCCCTTCTTTTGAGAATGGTACCAAACATATTGATACCAAATACAACCCAGATAAGGGTGATAGCGATATCAATTGGCCATTCCAGTTCCGCATATTCCTTACCGGTAGTGTAACCCGATAATAGGGTAACTGCCGCCGAAACAATGATCAGTTGCCAGCCCCAGAAATGGATCTTACTGAGTGTATCACTGAACATCCTTGTTTTACAAAGACGCTGCAATGAATAATACACACCCATAAAGATTCCGTTTCCTACAAAAGCGAAGATCACTGCATTGGTATGCACCGGTCTTACACGGCCAAAAGTGGTCATTGGAAAGCCGAAATTAGCGGCTGGGAGATAGATCTGAACAGCGGCAAGCAGTCCGGCTAACATACCCACAACGCCCCATAAAATGGCGGCGAAAGCAAAATTCTTAACGATCTTATTATCGTAATAAAATTTTTCTATTTGCATCAGATTGAATTGAGGTATAGAAATAGTGATTAAACAGTTATTGGAAAGTTCTTATTTGGTGTTGGCTCCGATAACCACGCCGGTCTCTTTTTTAACCGCTGGTTTATCTTCAAATAAAATCCTCACTGCCGGAGATACCTCATCCCGGAATTGCCCGTTTTTAACACTCCATATAAAGGCAACAAGAAAGAGTGCAGCAACAGATATGCTGGCAATTAGTAAAATGATAATAACACTCATGGCAGTTTTGATATTATACGCGGTAAAAATATAGTCAGCCCATAGGGTGGTCTATGATTTTGCTCAAGCATACACATGACATTCGTCATGTTTTTATCTATTGTTTATTTTAATGCCAGTCTTGACCCGAAATAGTTACTCAACCCGAACGTAATCAACAGGATACTGATACTGCTGGAGGGCATTAAAACAGCTGCTATCATGGGGGATAACACGCCCTGTACTGCAAAGAATAATCCTAATATATTATATAAAACTGATATAATAAATGCAGCAATTACCACTTGTTTATTGGCTTTGCACAAACGGATCAGCCGGTAAAGTGCCGGTAACCGGTCGGCTGATAAGATAGCATCGCTGGCAGGTGTAAAATGATTGTTGTTCTCAGACACGGCTATCCCGATATCGGCCTGTTTTAAGGCACCTGCATCGTTGAGGCCATCCCCGATCATCATCACTTTTTGTCCATTGCCCTGTAATAATTTGATCGCATTGAGTTTATCCAGCGGATCCTGGTTAAACAGCAGAACGGCCCGGGGCCCAAGCAAATCCTGCAGAAATCCTTTCTCACCCGCATTATCACCGCTCAGTATCGCAATATGGTATTTGTTGCTGAGTTGTTTCAGCATTTTGGGCACATCTTCCCTGTATTGGTTGCGGAAACTGAATTTTCCGGACACTTCATCTTCGTAAGAAATATATACAACAGAGCCGTCTGACAGATTTGATTTTTGGTGGGTCACAAAAGCCTTCGAACCCAATGATACCAGGCGGCTGTCTACGATCCCTTCAATTCCATAACCCGGGATCTCTTTGTAAGCCATTACTTTACTGGTATTGCGCAGTCCAGACCACTGAACAATGGCCTTACTTAACGGGTGGGTTGATTGAGCGGCCAATGCCACTAATCTTTCCTTTTGTTCTAAAGTCAACGGAGTGCCTTCATACTGTATATCATTATACCGTCCGGTGGTTAAAGTACCTGTCTTATCAAATACGATGCAATCTGCTTTGGCAATATCTTCAATCACCTGTGCATTACGTAAATACAAATGGTTACGGCCCAAACGGCGCAGGATATTACCATTGGTGAAGGTATTGCTGAGTAATAAAGCACAAGGGCAGGCAACGATCAGCACAGAAGTGATCACATTCCAAACACGTGTTACATCATGCATATACCAATAAGTAGCGGCAATTGCAGCAATTGAAAAAAGGATCACCGTAAAATAGCGGCTCAGCAGGTGTACAAAGGAATTTTCCCATGTTTTCTCGGGTGCCTCGTCCTCTTTGTTCCATAGTTTGGTTAAATAGCTTTGTGCCACTTCTTTGATCACCAGCAGTTCAATGTTACTGCCCAGTTGTTTGCCACCGGCATAAACGATCTCGCCCATCTCTTTTTCAACAGGAACACTTTCACCTGTAACAAAACTATAATCGATCAATGCTTTGCCACGGGTAAGTATACCATCAGCAGGAACCAGTTCTTCATTATGGATCAGTAAAGTATCATTGAGCTGTATCTCCGGAAGTGTAACTGGCTGGTGGTGATGTTCAGTGATCCTGGTTACTGCAATCGGAAAATAAGAAGTGTAATCTCTTTCAAAACTAAGCTGTCGATAGGTTTTATCCTGCAGTACTCTGCCTGCCAGCATAAAGAACACGATCCCGCTCATTGAATCAAAATAACCGCCACCGGTTCCGCTCAATACTTCATATACACTTCTTCCGAATGTTACCAGCACGGCTAAAACGATCGGCGCATCAATATTCAGAAAACGGTGTTTCAGGCTTTTCCAGGCGCTGATATAAAATTCTGATGCACTATAAAAAAATACGGGCAGACTTAAAAACAGATTTGCATACCGGAACAGGAAAAGCAGATTTTTCTCTTTTGAATCAATACCCAGATATTCCGGAAAACTCATGAGCATGATATTGGCAAAGCAAAAACCTGCCACACCCAATTTGTATATTTTGGATGAATTCACCCCGGGCACCTGTTTACCCATATCATTAAAACTCAGATAAGGCTCATACCCAATGGCAGTAAGGAGTTCTGCAATTTTACGCAGAGATGTCTTTCGATGATCAAATACTATATCCGCCTCCTTCCGCTCAAAATCCACTTTACTGCTGATCACTGCTTCATCCAGCCTGTGCAGATTCTCCAACAGCCATAAGCAACTGCTGCAATGGATCTGTGGCAGATAAAAATTCACATGCGTTCGACCTTCATCTCTGAACTGTATCAGTGATGCACCGATCTTTTCATCATCCAGAAAACTGAATTTATCCTCACGCACTTTTATACGCTGACTGGTTCCCGGATTATTGCTGATGCTGTAATAATCGCACATATCGTTCTGTGCCAGTATTTCGTACACCATCTTACAGCCACTACAGCAGAAAGATTTATCGTGTGCCAGTATCGTATCGTTTTTACAATCTTCTCCGCAATGGTAACACTGCACGGCTACTGAAGAGGTGGTCATTTTTTCCATTCGCTGTTTTTAAAACGGCTTATTTGTTTTTGTGTGAAACCCTATGGCTGTTTGTAATGGCAGGGTACAACATGCTTTGCTCAATATAGATCCAGCGATGAAGCTTGATCTCTAGCTGGTATAACTCATGTACACAATCCTTCCATTCCTGACTTGCTTCCTGGGGTACTACGTAATTATTCAACAGCTGTCGTAATCTGAGGAGCAGGTTACTGATCACCTGCTGCGTTTTTTCTATTGTGTCTGATGCCTTTTTCTCTAAAAAAAATCCTGTCGCCATTTTTTTAATACCCGGATAAATCAACCCTGATTCTTTCCGGAAAACATGCTGCACTTCATCCTGGAGTTTGCTGTATAAAATCTGAACCAATTCCAAAACTGAATCAGGTATCTCGTTTCCGGATAATTGTGTAAAATAATGGTCAATATGGCTGATAGAAGTATTGATCTCAGGCTGGCACCGGTTCTCTATGATATTGCAAAGTCCTAACGGACTCATCTTTTCCTCCAGATCAATATCCCATTCATTCAACAACATGTATGGTCAATTTTACTGCAAGATATCTTCTCAATACGTGGACGTATATGATGATACTCAATGGAGTACATGATTTTTGTCATGTTTTAAAAAAGGGGAAACCAAAGGAAGATGTCTTAATCCTGCAGGTTTGCTGTACGGATCAGTTCTTTGTGTTTCAGGATCTTGATCTTTTTACCATCAAGCTCTACCATACCATCTTTTTTGAATTCAGACAGCAGGCGAATGGCAGATTCGGTTGCCGTACCTACCAGGTTGGCAATCTCTTCACGTGATAAACGAACATTAAGGGTAATGCCGTCTTCTTCAAAACCATAGGTTTCTTTTATAAACAACAGTGTTTCGGCCAATCTTTCGCGGATCGGTTTTTGTGCAAGGTGGGTGATCTTCAATTCTGCCTTATGTAACTCATCACTGAGCAGTTTCATCATTTCAAAAGCAAGACTGGCATCATGCTTTAAAACATTGATAAACAAGTTTTTAGGTATAAAACAGATCTGTGTATCTTCCAATGCTACGGCACTGGCACTGTATCTTTCTCCGCTTAGTAATGCACGGTATCCCATTACATCACCCTGTTTCAATAAACGAACGATCTGTTCTTTGCCGTCATCGCCCTGGTGAGAAAGTTTTACTTTACCGTTGTTGATGCAAAACACACCGAAAGGGTTGGAGCCTTCATTAAAAAGTGTTTGCCCTTTTTTGTAGGTATTACACACTTTTTGCTCATTGATCATATTCACATACTCTTCCTTTGCTTTACAAAAAACGGACGTAAAGCGCTGGTTGCAGGATTGACATGTCATATGATCGTAAGTGTGCGACATATTCAAATTATACTGCAAAAGTAAAGCTTACTCACCGGAAATGACAAATCAAAGTGTAAACTTCTTTTTGAAAACGCTTTTAAAACCAATTCGAAACCTATTTTTACAAACCTTATGCCGTATTTCAACTGGAACGATAGTATCAACTTTGTAACCAAGCTCAGTATTCGGAGATTCTGGAATGCAGCCAAGGTTTACAGCAGTTATCAATTAACACGATTAACCGGAAAACCCATCCAGTGGGGCTTGCCTATTTCTATTTCTTTCGAGCCCACTACATCCTGTAACCTGCGTTGCCCGGAATGTCCGAGCGGACTTCGTGCTTTTACCCGCCCTACCGGAATGCTTGAGAACAGTTTTTTCCGTCAGACCATCGATGATATTCATAAAGATCTTCTATACCTGATCTTTTATTTTCAGGGAGAACCCTACCTGAATCCTGATTTTCTGAAAATGGTAAAATATGCGCACAACAAGGGAATTTATACCGCTACCTCAACCAATGCACATTATCTCACCGATGAGAAAGCAAAGGAAACCGTTGAGAGCGGCCTGGATAGATTGATCATTTCCATAGATGGCACTACGCAGGATGTGTACCAGCAATACCGCGTAGGAGGCAAGCTGGATAAGGTTTTGGAAGGTGCCCGCAATATTGTGAAATGGAAAAAAGCGATGAACAGCAAAACCCCTTTTATCTTTTTCCAGTTCCTGGTGGTAAAACCCAATGAACACCAGATCGAAGAAGTAAAAAAACTGGGTAAGGAAATTGGCGTAGACCAGGTAAGGTTTAAAACTGCACAGGTGTACGACTATGAGAATGATCCACATCAACTGATACCGGATAACAATAAATACAGCCGCTACAAAAAGGATGCCTCGGGAAACATGAAGGTCAAGAGTGGCTTAAGTAACCACTGCTGGAAACTATGGCATGCTAATGTGATCACCTGGGATGGATTGGTCGTTCCCTGCTGTTTTGATAAAGATGCCACACACCAGTTGGGCAATCTGAAAACACAGAGTTTCAAGGAAACCTGGCATAATGAAAATTATAAACAGTTTCGCCGCGAACTGCTTACCAGCCGCAAAAATATTGATATCTGCGCCAATTGCAGTGAGGGGCTTACAGTGTGGGAAGACTGATCAGTATGAGTGGTGAATACTGCGTATTACGTGAAAGCAGCCTTAATTTGCTGATAAATGTTTTATTTAATCCTGATGAATATCATCTTCCTGCTAAAAACCACCACTTAATTTTGCCATATGGGTATTGAAAAGGATATACAACAGTTGAACTTCCGGAACGAATACCAGAAAGCCACTGTCAATATTATTTTTTCTGCCAACTGGCTGCACGAGAAGATCAATGTTTTCCTCGAAGAAGAAGATATTACACAACAGCAATACAATATCATGCGCATCCTGCGCGGTAGCCAGAAGCCCCTTAGCACTTTACAGATCAGGGAACGTATGCTTGATAAAATGAGCGATACCAGCCGGATTGTAGAGAGAATGCTGAAAAAAGGACTGGTTGAGAAAAGCGTATGCAGTACCGATAAAAGGCTGGTAGACGTAGTTCTCTCAAAGGAAGGATATGAAATTCTGGAAAAACTGGATAGAAAGAATGACGAGATCGACAGCGTACTCCATCACCTGAGTATTGAAGAAGCCGAGACCCTAAACCGGCTTCTGGATAAGATGCGCGACTATCACACAACCCATGCAATGTGAATTAACCTTTCTACAGGCATACATTCATCCACATTATAACCGAACCATCCATGGGAAGTTTATCTTCGCGGGATGAAGCATCTTCTTACCTTTTTTGTTGTACTCACTGCCTGTTGTTCAATACAAAAAACCGCAGCACAACCCGGCTCTCCCAATTATGAATTTCGGGCAGTATGGGTGGCAACGGTTGTGAATATCGACTGGCCCAGCAAAAAAACATTATCGGTAGCCGATCAGAAAGCAGAATTCATCAAACTGCTGGATATGCACCAGCGCAACGGCATGAATGCCGTGATTGTTCAGGTAAGGCCAGCCGGTGATGCTATGTACCCTTCTCCTTACGAGCCATGGAGTGAATTTCTTACCGGCACACAGGGCCTGGCCCCTGCCCCCATATACGATCCGCTCGAATTCATGATCAATGAAACACATAAGAGAGGCATGGAATTTCATGCATGGCTCAATCCATACCGCGCTGTATTCAACATGCGCACTTCTTCTGTATCACCCACCCATCTTACCAAAACACATCCTGAATGGTTTCTGGTGTATGGCGATAAAAAATATTTTAACCCGGGATTACCCGAAGTAAGACAGCACACAGCCAAAGTGGTAAAAGACCTGGTAAGCCGTTATGATATTGATGGGGTTCATATGGATGATTACTTCTATCCTTACCGTATCACCGGAAAAGAATTTCCCGATCAGAAAGATTACCTGAAATATGGCAAGGGTATGAACAAAGAAAACTGGAGAAGAAGCAACTGCGACAGCGTGGTGCTGCTCATTCATAATATTGTGAGAACGGTTAATCCGCATATGAAATTCGGGATCAGTCCCTTTGGTGTTTGGCGCAACAAAAGCCAGGATGCCATGGGCAGTGATACAAAAGCCGGACAAACCAATTACGATGATCTCTATGCCGATATTCTTTTGTGGTTACAGAAAGGCTGGATCGATTATGTGATACCGCAATTATACTGGGAGCGAGGCCACAGGCTTTGCGATTATGATGTATTACTTGACTGGTGGAACCAACATACGTACGGCAGACATCTTTATATAGGCCATGGCATTGAACGTGCCGGAAGTAATGCCGCATGGAGAAACCCCAATGAAATTCCTAATGAGATAAAGGGATTAAGAGATTATCGCACTACACAGGGCAGCGCTTATTTCAGCAGTAAGATCTTCGAAAAAAATCCGCTGGGCTGGAGTGATAGTTTAAAGAATCATTACTACCATTACCCTGCATTGATACCTACTATGCCCTGGATAGACAATTCAGCACCCGCACAACCTTTGTTTGAAAAACAATCAAACAATATGGTGAAGTTGGTTTATAAAGGCGATGAGAAAATAAAAGCATTTGGTATACTCACCCTTACCTTAAATACAGAAGTGAAGTTTGTATTGGCACAATTGGTACAGATCATCCCTGCTGACAAGACAGCATTGATCGATCTTACTAAGGTGCCCGACAGCAAGAACAAAAGGATCTTCGCTGTTTCGGTAGATCTGGATAATAATGTGAGTCCGATGACCGAGTTGAAATGACCCCATCGATTCATCCGTAAAAACGGGGGAAATAAGTATAAAGAATCTCCTCCTCTCAGGAGGGAACGATACTATTTTTCACAGAAAATTGTATCGGGGGAGGTCATAGAGTCCATTTCCCAAACTTTTGCTCCACCGCAGTAACCCTAAAATCAAAAATCCCCTTTAACTGTTTCTTTACCATCACCACCTGTGCAATATCTCCCAAAAACCAAAGAGGTAATTTATAATGCACAATATCTGTCATCTCCACACCGCCTTCTATTTCTTTAAAATGATGCTGATGATGCCATAAGCTGTATGGACCGAATCTTTGTTCATCTACAAAATATTGTTTGTCCTGCACATGGGTGATCTCTGTCATCCAGTATAAGGGTATGCCCAATATGGGCTTCACTGTATATTCAATGAGCTGCCCCGGATACATTTTTTCTCCATGGTGTTTCGAAATGATCTCGAAACCCAATTGGGAAGGGGTTATATGTTTCAGGTTATCGGGCCTGCTGAAAAACTCCCAAGCCTGGTCTATAGAAATTGGGATGTTCTGAACGGTTTTGAGAGAATATACTTTAGACATGCTGCTTTCTTTCGATTATAACAACCACTAACCCAAAAAGTTCAACCCTCCCCTACAACGCTTCGCTTGTTTCCCCTCCTCTCAGGAGGGGACGATGAGATTTTTCATCGAAAAATCTCATCGGGGGAGGTCATAGGCCCGAGTTGATTATCTTTACCCAATGCCAAACCCGCACCACCAAAAAGATCAATTCAACATCATTTACAACGACCTCAACGAACAGCAGAAAATTGCTGTAGATACGATTGAAGGACCGGTGATGGTGATAGCGGGGCCGGGTACCGGTAAAACACAGATCCTGGGTGCCCGTATTGGCAAGATCTTACTGGATACAGATACACAGCCTGAAAATATTCTTTGCCTTACGTATACAGATGCCGGTGTGGTGGCTATGCGCAAAAGGTTATTGGGATTTATTGGTCCGGATGCCTACAAAGTGAATATTTATACATTCCATGCTTTTTGTAATGATATCATCCAGGAGAATTTATCCCTGTTTGAAAAAACAGTGCTTGACCCGATCTCTGATTTAGAAAAAATTGATCTTTTTAAACAGCTCATCGATACTTTTCCCAAGAACCATCCCTTAAAAAGGTATCGGGGCGATGTGTATTTTGAGATCAAGAACCTGCAGCAATTATTCAGTTCCATGAAGCGTGAAGGATGGACGCCTGATTTCATCAATCAGAAAATTGATGAATACCTCGCAGATATTCCTAACCGCGATGAGTTTGTATATAAACGCGCTTACAAACAGTTTAAAGTTGGCGATCTGAAGGAGAATAAGATCGAAGAAGCCAAAGAGAAAATGGAAAAACTCCGGGCTGCCGTAAATGAATTCGATCGTTTTCAGAAACTGATGCGAAGCCGGAGTCGTTATGATTTTGATGATATGATCAATTGGGTGATCAAGGCTTTCGAAGAAAATAAATTATTACTATCCCGCTACCAGGAACAGTTCCTTTATATACTGGTAGATGAATACCAGGATACGAGTGGTACGCAGAACCGTTTGGTGCAGCTGCTGATCAGTTATTGGGAACAACCCAATGTATTTGTGGTGGGTGATGATGACCAGAGCATTTATCGATTCCAGGGAGCGAATGTGGAGAATATGCAGGAGTTTGCCGTAAACTATGCAAACGAACTCTGCACCATTGTATTGTCTTCGAATTATCGTTCAACACAACCGATCCTCGATATTTCCAAAACCCTGATCGACAGAAATGAGGAACGCCTGGTTAACCAGATAGACGGGCTTACCAAAACATTGACATCTGCCAATAAAAAAATAAACCATCTTACACATACTCCCATCATTAAAGAATCTGAAACCCAGCGGCAGGAGATGATCCATATAACACTGGAGGTGGAAAAACTTTTAGAGGAGGGTATCTTACCGGGTGCTATCGGCATTATTTATAAGGAGAATAAATACGGGGAAGAACTTTCCCAATATTTTGCACAGAGAAAAATTCCGGTGTATAGCAAACGGAATCTGAATATTCTCGAGATCCCGTTGGCAAAAAAACTGATCTTATTACTCGAGTATCTCGCCGCAGAACATGATATTCCTTATGGTGGTGATGAAATGCTGTTTGAAATATTGCATTTCGACTGGTTTCATATTGCCCCTATAGAAATTGCCAAACTCACTACTACGGTTGCCGACAGAAGGTTTGGTGAAAACAAAACATCACTTCGAAAATTATTGAATGATACAGCCCATGCTCCCGCTGCAGATCTGTTCAGCAAAGGGCCGGCAGCAGGTTTGAAAGAAGCCAGTATGATCATTGAAAAACTGATCAGCGATGTATCAAATGTTACCCTGGTAAATCTTTTTGAAAATTGTTTACGCCATGCTGGTGTACTCAGCTGGGTAATGCAAAGCACGGATAAACACCAGAACCTGAAAGTGATCTCCGGTCTTTTTGATTTTGTAAAAGAAGAAGCCCGCAGAAATGCATCACTATCGCTTGATCAGCTGGTGAATATATTTATGCTGATGGAGAAAGAAGGTCTGAGCCTGCCACTGGTGCAGGTTAGTGGAAGCGAAAAAGGCGTGAACCTGATGACCGCTCACGGATCGAAAGGACTTGAATTTGAACAGGTGTTCTTAGCAGGATGCAATGCAGCCAGCTGGGAGAAAAAAAGAAAACCGGGAGGCGGCTATACATTTCCGGATACCATGTTTGCTTCCCTTCCCAAACATAAAGACGAAGAAGAATTACGCCGCCTGTTCTATGTTGCGTTAACAAGAGCAAGACTGCATTTACATATCTCATACAGCAGTTTTAAAAATGATGGAAAGGAAATGGAACCTTCCATGTTCATTGCCGAGATACAGGATACCCATGCATTGCCTGTTGAAAAAATATTGCTTGATGCTGAAGTGATCAGTGAATTTGCGATGATACAGTTCACAGCCGTTCAATCGCCCGAGATCGAAAAAGTGGAAGCAGATTTCGTTACCCAGATCCTCGACAAATTTGTGATGAATGTAACGGCATTGAATAATTACCTGAAATGTCCGCTACAGTTTTATTTTCAGAACCTGGTTCGTGTGCCTTCCGGTAAATCGGAAGCCACCGAGTTTGGCTCCGCTGTTCACTATGCTTTGCAGATGCTGTTTGAAAAAATGCAGAAAAATGAACGATTCCCGGCTAAACAGGACTTTATTCTCGATTTTGAAAAGTATATGAATCGTCATCGTGAAAGTTTTACCAAAGAACAGTTTGCCCGAAGGATGGAGTACGGACAGGAAGTGCTGAGTAATTATTATGACCAGTATATCAAAACATGGAACACGGTCGTTGCCGTTGAAAGAACGATCCGAAATGTAGTTGTACAGGGAGTTCCGCTCAAAGGGAAACTCGACAAACTGGAGTTTGATGGCAAATCAGTGAATGTGGTTGATTACAAATCGGGTGATATTGATAAGGCCAAAGACAAATTAAAACCACCACATGATGATGAACCAAATGGCGGCGATTACTGGCGCCAGGCGGTTTTCTATAAAATACTGGTAGACCATTACGAACAAAAGAATTGGACCGTAGTAAGTACCGAATTCGATTTTATAGAACCGGATAAGAAAAAGCAGTACCGTAAAGAAAAGATCGTGATCACACCCGGCGATATTACCACCGTAACCGAACAGATCAAAACGGTTTGGCAGAAGATACAGGACCGCGACTTCTATCATGGCTGTGGTAAACCGGATTGTCACTGGTGTAATTTTGTAAAAACAAACCATATGGCAGTGGCTTTACACGATCTTACCGAAGAAGAAGAACCCAACGATTAACATCATTTTGATACGCTTAACCCCAACCCTATTAACAAACACGCTAAGTTTGCAGGGTTAATACAAACCATGAAGCAGATCTATTCTTTTTTATATTCGGTTGTTTTGATACTCAGTAGCATGGTACTGTTCTCTTCCTGTGCCAATATCATTCCGCCGGGTGGCGGACCAAGGGATAGTTTGCCACCAAGACTGGTTACGTCATTGCCCAAAGATTCAGCATTGAATGTTACCAATAAGAATATCACCCTCACTTTTGATGAGTTTGTAAAATTGCAAAACCCGCAGGATGCTGTTATCATTTCTCCTTATCCCAGTGCCAAAGGATCTCCTTTGTATGATTATAAATTGAGGAATGTAACCGTTAAACTAAAAGATTCTCTGGAACCCAATACTACCTATTCACTGGATTTTGGAGATGCCATCAGGGATGAGAATGAGGGAAATATCGCAAGAAATTTCAGGTATATTTTTTCAACCGGAAATAAAATCGATTACAATACCTATGCTGGAAGAGTGATCCTTGCCGAGTCGGGAAGAATAGATAGTACACTCATTGTAGTATTACATAAGAACCTGAACGATACGGCCATTCTCAAAGACCGTCCTCGCTATCTCACCCATGTAAACGGGAAAGGCGAATTCATATTTCACAACCTGCCCGAAGGAGATTTTGGTGTGTATGTGCTTGAGGGAGCGAATAATTTTTTAAAACGATATGATGACAGCACGCGCATGTTTGCATTCAGGAACAGTCCGGTAACCATCAATCCCAATACGATACCCGATACCTTATATGCGTTTGAAGAATTCAAACGTAAACCAGCGGGGGCATCTTCATCCGCATCTCAAACGAGGATCATCCCAGGCAAAGACGACAAAAGATTAAAGTATACGATTGATCTTAATAACGGGCAGCAGGATCTGCTTTCAAACCTTACGCTCACCTTCAACAGAAAGCTTACCACATTTGACAGTGCCGGTTTTACCTTATTAGACACAAGCTTTCACAAACTGAGTGGTTATTCCTTTAGTTTAGATACGGGTAAAACAAAAGTGGTGTTGAAATACAAATGGAAAGAGTCTACACAATTCCGTTTACTCATTAATAAAGATGCCATAGCCGATTCGGCTGGCACGATGCTCAGCAAAGCAGATTCGATCCGTTTCATCACCAAGCGCGAATCGGATTATGGAAGTCTGCGTATCCGTTTTGCCAATCTTGATCTTTCCAAAAATCCGGTATTGCAGATTGTTGTGAGTGATAGGATCATAGAATCAGTTCCGCTTACCCAATCTGATTTTACACGCAAAATGTTTGCCCCGGGCACCTATGATCTGCGCATTTTATATGATGCCAACAAAAATGGCATCTGGGATACCGGCCATTTCAAAACAAAAAAACAACCCGAGGTTGTGCAACGCATTAAGCAGCCGGTAACGGTAAAAGGCAATTGGGATAATGAAGTGAATATTAGTTTGTAGTGATAAGTACATGGTTCTCGTCTATCAATGTATCTCTACAACTCCTAACTTTACACTCCTAACTTTTAACTCACATGCAACTTCCCTCATCTTTACTCGAAAACGCAGTGGCTCAATTTACCAGGCTGCCGGGTATTGGTAAAAAAACGGCCCTGCGGCTGGTGTTGCATTTATTAAAACAGGATGTGAATGAAGTGCAGCTTTTTGGAGAAACCATGGCCAAAATGCGTAGGGATATCAAATTTTGCCAACGATGTCATAATGTAAGCGACGGTGATATCTGTTCTATCTGTTCCAATTCCGTACGTAACCAACGCATGATCTGCGTAGTAGAGAATATCCGCGATGTGATCGCTATTGAAAGCACCCAGCAATTAAGCGGCACGTATCATGTTCTCGGTGGTGTGATCTCTCCGTTGGATGGCATTGGCCCCGATCAGTTAAATATTGAATCGCTGGTAAACCGGATCACCAAGGAAGAAACGGAAGAGTTGGTGTTTGCGTTGAGTCCGAATATACAGGGAGACACCACCATCTATTATATCCAGAAAAAGATCGCTCATCTTCCCTGCCGTATTACCACCATTGCCCGGGGCATTGCTTTTGGAGGCGAGCTGGAATATGCAGATGAAATGACACTCTCACGCAGTATCGCCAACCGACTGCCTGTTCAGCAATATGTAAAGTAACCCATTGTAAATCAACGTCCTTCAAATTTGCGATATGAGTAATTTTTGCCATTAGGCAACCATTATTTCACTCCCCCGTATCCTTTTGTATCAATACATTGAATAATTTGCAGGCTACCGCAAATTCGTATTTATGAAAAAATGGAAAAAGATCATCATCATTTTGGTTCTTGCAACCGTACTAACCGGGGTGAGTGTGGTGTTATATGTATACCTGAAACCGCATAGGGATGTGACCACAGAAAAAGGGGTTCAGCTTTCGGCACAGAGCTTGTATGATGCATTTAAGACAAATGAAAACGACGCTAATGCGAAGTACCTGAATAAGGCTATTGAAATGACGGGCGAAGTGGCAGATGTGAGTGCTAATCAGGATGGCAATACCGTTATTAATTTTAAGACAAATGATCCGATGTTTATGATCAACTGTACGTTCAAAACCAAACCCGGAGAGTTAAAAGCCGGACAAACCATCACATTCAAAGGTATCTGTACCGGGTATATCCCCGATTTTAATGTAGTGATCAACGAAGGCGTTCTGGTAAAATAAAACTGAAAATCATGAAACTGTTCTTATCCCTTGTTATTTCAACTGTATTCTTCATAGCTAATGCAGATGCACAAAAAATATTTGCAACCCGTAATGGAAAAGTTACTTTCTCTGCTCCTAATGATGAAGATGTAACGGCAGTAAACAACGAGGTAACCAGCCGTATTGCCGATAACGGACAAATGACCTTTAGCCTGCTTATCAAAGGTTTTAAGTTCAAATATGCTGAAATGCAGGATCATTTTAATGATCAATATCTTGAGAGCACTAAATTTCCCAGAGGAGATTTTAAAGGCACCATCACTAATCTCAATGAGGTCAATTTCTCAAAAGATGGCGCTTACAAGGCAACGGTTTCGGGCGATCTTACGTTACATGGGGTAACCAAAAAAGTTACCGTAAATGGAACGATCGAGGTGAAAGGTGGCAAGCCCGTTTTAACCGCTAAGTTTACCATTGTTATGAACGATTTCAATGTGTCGGCCAAAGCTGTTGCCGAAAAGGTAAACGTGGAAGTTAGCTGCCAGTACCAGTAATCAACCATTTATTTTAAATCTCAACTTATGATGATCTTTACAAAAAGGTTATTGGCAATCGTATGCCTTACCCTAACCACACAAATGATTTTTGCGCAACAGGTAGATCTGTTTAAGATGCAGGACAGCACCAATGCTGCAGACAACAAGAACGGACACGAACCCGTACTCAATACCTTTTACTCCACACGTCTCGTAAACGGTCATACCGTTGAGATCACGGGTAAGGGCAGTATGGATTTCCGTATCAACCACCGGTTTTCCCCTTTGAACCTGGGTTTTTATGAGATGTTTGGTCTGGATGCCGCTTCCATGCGTCTGGGTTTTGATTTTGGCCTAACCGATAACCTGATGGTGGGTATTGGCCGTACTACTTACTTTAAAGAATATGATGGCTTTATCAAATACCGGTTAATGCACCAGAAAACAGGTAATGGCGCCCCTTTATCTATCACCTGGGAGGGTTCATGGGCCTACCGGAACCTGAAAATGGACCCAACGTTGAAAGTGACCAGTAGCGACCGTACGGTTTGGACAACTCAGTTATTGATCGCAAGAAAATTCAGCAATAATTTTTCCTTCCAGGTATCGCCCAGCTTTACCCATTACAACAGACGCCTGTTTGTAAGCGGGGGCTCAACAGATATGTTTGCCGTAGGTTTTCTGGTCCGCCAGAAAGTAAGTAAACGCATCAGTATCAATGGCGAATATTTCCTGCAAACCCAGCGTTTCAACGGAATGCACGACCCCTTGTCTATCGGAGTGGATATTAATACCGGCGGACACGTATTTCAGCTGCATTTCACCAATTCTCAGGGTATGAACGACCATTCTGCCATTCACGAAACATCCGGCACATGGGGCAATGGTGATGTTCGCTGGGGATTCAATGTTTCCCGGATCTTCAATATAGGCGGTAAACGCAAATAATACCCCCCTCTTTCTATACTAAAGGGCTATACGCTTATATTTTGATATAAGCGTATAGCCCTTTATCTTTGCCGGGCTTACAGCAGGCGGATTTGTTTATTGTTCGGCCTGTAATCCCGCTATCTGCGGGAACCAATCGAACTAATAAACGTTTTGAAGTGCCCTCTCCAACACTCTCTAAAGCGTTTACTATTCGGTATTAATGAATCATCCTGGTTTGCCGGGGGTTAAATTGAATACTATGAGCATTAAGAAAGAACTGGAAAAAAGGATATTGGTGATAGATGGGGCTATGGGTACCATGATCCAGCGTCATAAACTGACCGAAGCCGATTATCGCGGCGAACGCTTTGCCAATTGGCACAGCGATGTAAAGGGGAATAATGACCTCCTGTGTATTACCCAGCCCGAGATCATCAAAGGGATCCACAAACTTTACCTGGCAGCCGGTGCCGATATTATAGAAACCAATACTTTCAGCAGTACGGTGATCGCCATGGCAGATTATGATATGCAGTCTTTGGCCTATGAACTGAATGTGGCAGCTGCCAAATGCGCTAAAGATGCCATCAAAGATTTTACGGCAGAAAACCCGGGCACCGGACCAAAATTTGTTGCAGGAGCCATCGGGCCCCTTAATAAAACCTTAAGCCTTTCACCAGATGTAAATAATCCCGGTTTCCGTGCGGTTACTTTTGATGAAGTGGTTGCCGCTTATTATGAGCAGATCAAAGGATTGGTTGATGGTGGGGTAGATGTTTTATTGATAGAAACCATTTTTGATACACTCAATGCCAAAGGCGCTATCTATGCTGCCAAACAATATTTCAGGGATCAGAACAAAGAAGAACTGCCTATCATGATCAGCGGTACCATTACCGATGCATCGGGCAGAACCCTGAGCGGACAAACCCTGGAAGCTTTCTATACATCTGTAATGCATGCTAACCCGTTAAGTGTTGGTTTGAATTGCGCATTAGGCGCTGCAGAAATGAGAAGCCATATTGAAGAACTTTCTTCCATTGCTTCCTGTTTTACCTCAGCTTATCCCAATGCAGGTCTGCCTAACGCTATGGGAGAGTATGATGAACAACCTCATGAAACGGCACATTTTATTGAAGAATGGGCAGAGCAGGGCTTTGTGAATATTGTAGGAGGATGTTGTGGTACCACTCCGGACCATATCAAACATATTGCCGATAATGTTAGAAAGATACAACCCCGGCCATTACCTGTTTTAGAAACCGAATTGAACTAATCCCTCGCGAACCCTTGCGTCTTCGCGGCTTAGCGGTTAAACAAAAAAGTATATGAGTTCAGCTATCCATATCAAACCCTTTCTTCGTCTTTCAGGTCTTGAACCCTTAGTAGTTCGCCCCGAGACAAATTTTGTGAACGTAGGTGAAAGAACCAATGTAACCGGTTCCAAAAAATTTGCACGCCTCATCAGAGAAAACAAATTTGAAGAAGCTTTATCTGTTGCCCGCCAACAGGTAGAAAGCGGGGCACAGGTATTGGACGTGAACATGGATGATGCCATGCTGGAAGGTGTGAGTGCCATGACCACTTTCATGAATCTCATACAGAGTGAACCGGACATTGCCCGTATTCCGATCATGATCGACAGTTCCAAATTCGAGATCATTCAGGCAGGTTTAAAATGTGTGCAGGGCAGGTGTATCGTAAACTCTATCTCTATGAAAGAAGGAGAAGAGAAATTTATTGAACAGGCATTTATCTGTAAAGCTTTTGGTGCAGCAGTGATCGTAATGGCCTTTGATGAAGTGGGCCAGGCCGATACCAAACAAAGAAAAGTAGAGATCTGTAAACGCGCATACAAGATCCTCACCGAAAAAGTTGGCTTTGCACCACAGGATATCATTTTCGATCCCAACATATTTGCCATCGCAACCGGTATTGAAGAACATAATAATTACGCAGTAGATTTTATTGAAGCCACCAGAGAGATCAAACAGGCAATGCCATTGACCAAAGTGAGCGGTGGTGTATCGAATGTATCATTCTCTTTCCGGGGAAATGACCATGTTCGTGAAGCCATTCATGCGGTTTTCCTTTACCATGCTATTAAAGCAGGTATGGATATGGGTATTGTAAACGCAGGGCAGCTGGTTGTATACGATGAGATCGAGCCAACCCTTCGCCAGCTTTGTGAAGATGTGATCCTTAACCATAACAATGATAATAACGAAGCCACAGAAAAACTCATCATACACGCAGAAACCGTTAAGGCCAAAGGCAAGGTTGAAGTAAAAGATGAAGCCTGGAGAAATGATACGGTTGAAAAAAGACTTTCGCACTCACTTGTTAACGGCATCACCGATTATATTGAAGCCGATACAGAAGAAGCCCGTTTGAAATACCCAACACCCCTTGAAGTAATTGAAGGACCCTTAATGGATGGTATGGGTATTGTAGGTGATCTGTTTGGTGCCGGAAAAATGTTTCTGCCACAGGTAGTAAAAAGTGCAAGGGTAATGAAGAAAAGTGTGGCCGTACTTACTCCCTATATCGAAGCAGAAAAAGAAGAACGCAAACAGGCACACCTTGCTGCGGGCACTACCAATAGCGAAGCTGCCGGTGCTGCTAAAATATTACTGGCAACGGTAAAAGGCGATGTACATGATATCGGAAAGAATATTGTAGGGGTTGTATTAGGTTGTAACGGTTATGATATTATAGACATGGGTGTAATGGTGCCGGCAGATAAAATTCTCGAAACAGCACAAAGAGAAAAAGTAGACATCATCGGGCTCAGTGGACTCATCACTCCTTCACTGGATGAGATGGTGCATATTGCCAAAGAAATGAAACGCCGCGGTATGTCATTGCCACTGATGATCGGCGGCGCCACCACATCGCGCATACACACCGCAGTAAAAATTGCTCCGGAATACGAAGAAGGTGTAGTACATGTACTGGATGCATCCAGAAGTGTTACCGTAGCAGGCTCTTTGTTAAGCAAAGAACAGAAACCTGAATTCCTGAACGGGATCAAAGAAGAATATGTTACACTGAAACACGGTTTCGATAATAAGAAATCTATTAAGAGCTATCTGAGTTATGCTGAGGCTTTACAGAACAAAGTGAAGATCAACTGGAGCGAACATACTGCACAAACACCCACCTTCACCGGAACAAAAGTGTTTAACGATTTTGATCTCGCAGAGCTGCGTCCCTTCATTGATTGGAAGCCATTCTTTATTGCCTGGGAAATGCATGGCAATTTTCCTGAGATCCTTACCGATAATGTGGTTGGTAAAGAAGCCACCAAATTATACAACGATGCCAATGCATTGATCGATACGATCATTAAAGAAAAATGGCTTACTGCCAAAGGAACCATCGGTTTTTGGGAAGCATCCAGTGAAGACGACACGGTTGAAGTAAGAACAGAGAAAGAGGTATTTAGTCTTTCTTTCCTGCGTCAGCAGATCAAAAAAGCTGCGGATCAGCCAAATATATCACTGGCAGATTTTATTGCCCCCAAAACCAGCAGTAAGAAAGATTTTATCGGGGCATTTGCCGTAACCATTGATGGTATTGAAAAACATATTGCTGCATTTGAAGCCAATCATGATGACTATAACAAGATCATGTTACAGGCATTGGCAGACAGGTTTGCAGAAGCATTTGCAGAAGCCCTTCACCTGCAAACAAGAAAAGAATTCTGGGGTTACGATAAAGATGAGAGCCTTAGCAATGAGGCGCTGATCAAAGAACAATATACCGGTATCCGTCCAGCACCGGGTTATCCTGCCTGTCCGGACCATACTGAGAAATACAAACTCTTCAGTTTACTGAATGCAACAGAAACCATTGGTATAGAATTAACCGAAAGCCTGGCTATGTATCCTGCCTCTTCGGTGTGTGGCTGGTACTTTTCAAATCCAAAGAGTCAGTATTTTGGAGTAGGTAAAATACAGCGAGATCAACTCGAAGCGTATGCGAAAACAAAGAATATGCCGATTGCAGAAGCAGAAAGATGGCTGAGCCCGGTATTGGAATAAATAAAAAAGGAAATATGAAAAGCTGGCGTTTACTGATCATTCTGTTATTAAGTATACCGATGATCACAGTAGCACAAGAAAAGACCAAAGAAAGAAAGGGCGAATTTTATTTCTCCTGGGGATACAATAAGGAATGGTACACACATTCGGATGTAAAAGTGAACCAGCCCGCACTCAACAGTAATTACACTTTACGAAATGTTGTTTCACACGATCATCCGGGTTGGGATGAAGGGCTATTTACAGCACCCATCAGCATTCCGCAATACAATTACCGCTTAGGTTATTTCTTCAATAAAAAGAAAGGTCTGGCTTTTGAGATCAATTTTGATCATACCAAACACATCATCAAAGACGGGCAGCTCATTACCGTTTCAGGTACACTGAATGGAAGGCATGTAGATTCGAGTATGTATTTTTCAGAGAATTTCGGATTCTACTATTACCTGAATAATGGTGCCAATTTCTTACTCTTCAATCTGGTAAAACGCTGGAACTGGCATGAGAGCGCGAATGGTCAATTAAAAATAGATGCACTAGGTAAAGCCGGTATCGGCCCATTGATTCCGCATGTACAAAACAGTTTGTTTGGCAAGGCCAATGAACCCGGTTTTCAGATCGGGGGATGGAATATGGGGATTGAAGCAGGGGTGAGAGCCACATTCTTCAAACATGTTTACCTGGAGTTTACCAATAAGATAGACTACGCCCGGTATTCAGGACTAAAAGTATACCAGGGCACAGCCAGCCAGGCATTTGGAACCTATGAAATGATTTTGAGTTTGGGATACACCTGGAAAGGTGGGAAAAAAATGGCGGAATAACGGTTATCGTTTTTCGAATAACCACCACAATCTTTTCCTTGGTTTAATAGTAAAGGTTCTTTCAATATAGGTGTGTATATATTCCATGGCTTCTTCAATATCGTCTGTAACAAGGATCAGATTTTTATCAACGGCACTGATCGTACCGTTCTCAATCATTCCGTCAATGGTAGCTATCAGCGGTTTGTAAAATTCCTTCCCGAATAAAACGATCGGAAAATCATAGATCACTTTTGTTTGCGATAAGGTAATGGTTTCAAAGAATTCATCCATTGTGCCAAAACCTCCGGGCATAATGATAAAAGCATAAGAATACTTCACCAGTAATACCTTGCGCACAAAGAAATAATCAAGTTTCAGCCATTTATGCATGTAGGGATTAGGTTTTTGCTCAAACGGCAATTTAATATTACAGCCTACTGAAATCCCCTTATTCTCAAAAGCACCCCTATTGGCTGCTTCCATAATACCCGGGCCACCGCCTGTCATGGTCGTAAACCCTTTTTCGGCAATACGTTTGCCGAACTCTCTGGCTGCTTCGTAATATTTATCGCCTTCTTTAAACCTGGCTGAACCAAAAACGGTGATACAGGGGCCTACAAAATGTAAGGTTCTGAATCCCTTAATAAACTGCCTGAACACATGCCAGGCAAAAAAGAACTCATTGATCCTTGGCTTGGGGCCATCCAGATAAATGTCTTCTTTATCAGGCAGGATCCTTTCTGTTTTTGCCATATACAATCCTTATTTTCAATGCTCAATCAAATTAGCACAAAATTTGCTGCTATAAAGTTAAGACAACCTAATTGCCTGTTATGCTGAAAAAAATAATTGTCATACTTGTAGTGGTTTTTTCCATTCAGCCCGTTTTCTCCCAGAAAAAAATAATTCTGGAAAAGATCCGGGCCCTGTCTTTTAATAAACCCATCAATGATTTTTTACATAATGCCCCACTCATCCGAACCATTGCAGAAGACCTGAATACTACGCTGGTTAAACATCAAAAGATTCCCATAGTGCTTACCCGGCCCATTACCGTAGATTTTATTCCTTATGGCGAACAGGTACGAAAACCCTTACCTGTTTTTGCTGATACCGATACTTCCAATCTCCATCTTTACCTCGATATTTTTGAAACAAGTCCGGGTGCTTTCTTTGTAAAAGCGGATAATTATCCGGCAGATTCGGAAATTGTAAAAAGAGCCGCCACTGTTTTGGTGTTCAAAGCATTACTGTTTAATGCTGATAAATCTATTTATCTGGACGAAACGCTGAATGTGGTCGTTAGCCCCGGAGAAACACCCGGCATGGGCTATTTATTTGGAGGAATCCGGTATGCGGATCTTACCATCCTGCCGAAATCTTTTATGCAATTGCTCAAAGCAGCTACCAATATATTATTCGATCCGAAGAATGAGCTTGCTTCTGTAGAAATAAAAGTGCAGCCGGGTTTTATGGCAGACAATTATATCTTACCCAAAACCATCAACCAGCCAAGGGTATATGTTCAAAACAATAAAGGTATCAGTTCCTTTTACTTAAAGGGGAAGACAGAGCTGCTCAGAAGCAGCGAACCGGTTTATGAAGAGATCATGATCAAAGGGAAGAATCCTCAAAAATATCCCGATGATCTGACGAATACCATAAAATTGACTCCCAACTTCAAAGTGTCTGATTATGTATATCTCAGACAGGATTGGAGAGATGTGGCGAGAGATAAAAATTACCTGCTAAAGCTTACCGTGCAGGTTGACCGTAATAACCTGCCAAACGATCCGAGCCTTTTGCTAACCAATTTTCTCCCCGGCGATTTTCATTTTCTATTTCTTGAGAATGATACCCTTTCAAGATTTACTATAGAAAAGAGGATCCCGTCTGACAGCAATAAAATATTTCCCAGCCTTATGACCAATGGATACGATACGCTCACTTATCAGACAAATCCCGGTTACCAGGCAGCACCCTGGGATGTGGTATATGAGTATATTGTAAAAGGAACCATAGCTAAACAGGCATTCGTTATTAAGTACAGTGGTATCAGGAATACGATAAAAGAGTTCTATCTGAACAATACACTGATATGCATTGCCTATGGAAAATTTAGTCCTGAAAAATTTGTAGTTTTTGATGCATCTTTATCCCCCGAATTACTGAACCGTTTATTCATGATCGGGTTTAACCGGTTTTTTGAATAATAAAAAAATACTTATGCGTATCATCTCTTATAATGTAAATGGCATCCGTTCTGCCATCACAAAAGGTTTTACCGATTGGCTACAAACCAATCCGGCAGATATTATCTGTTTGCAGGAGACCAAAGCGATGAAGGATAATGTGGATTTTAAAAAGATCGAAGACCTCGGTTATCAAACCTACTGGTTCTCTGCACAGAAAAAAGGCTATAGCGGTGTGGCCATCTTCACAAAAATAAAACCCGACAATGTTGAATACGGACATGCGCATGAAGCCAGTGATTTTGAAGGAAGGGTGATACGGGCCGATTTTGGTGATATAACATTGATCAATGCCTATTACCCATCGGGTACCAGCGGTGATGAAAGACAGGCGTTCAAATATAAATGGCTGGATGAATTTTTTCTGTATCTGGAGAAACTCAGAAAAACAAGACCGAAACTGATCGTGGTGGGTGATTATAATATCGCACACAAAGAAGTGGATATACATGATCCCAAAGGCAATAAGAAGTCCTCCGGGTTCTTACCGGAAGAAAGAGCCTGGATGGATATGTTCTTAAGCAAAGGATGGATAGACAGTTTCCGCCAGATCAATCCCGATGCAACCGGTGCCTACACCTGGTGGAGCCAGCGTTTTCCTACGGTACGGTTACAGAACAAGGGATGGCGTATTGATTATATCTGCATCACAGATAAATTAAAAACCCAACTCGTGGATGCAAAGATCTTCCCTGATGTGAAACAAAGTGACCATTGTCCTATCTATGCTGAGATAAAATAACATAATAAGTCTGGAGTCTGGAGTTAGAAGTCTGGAGTTGTTTTCATTTAACTTCTAACTCCAGACTTCTAACTCCAGACTTCTAACTCCAAACACTAAACTCGTACCATGTTCATCTACAACGTAACCACAAAAGTAGCCTGGCCCATACACGAAGCCTGGGTGCAATGGATGAAGGAAAAACATATTCCCGATATCATGAACAGTGGGTGTTTTACCGAGTTCCGTTTTGTACGTTTATTGGAAACAGATGAAAGTGAAGGGCCTACTTATGCAGTGCAATTTTATGCAGCTGACAGAAACGAATATGAAAGATATATAGAACAACATGCGCCGGATCTTCGTAAAGAAGCATTGAATAACTGGGGAAGTAATTTTATCGGTTTCCGATCATTAATGGAACTTGTGAATTGAGTGTGGATAGTTTAACGAATACATTTTGTCAATCCCGAATCTTTGTTATATTCCCTTAAAACCCGCTAGGGCATTGATTTTCAGCCGATTTTTTCTGAAACCCTTATGTACAAAGGGTTTCAGGGCATCAACGTAAATACATTAACTGTTATATAACAAAACTGTTTTCTTCTGAAATCCTTTATACATAGGGGTTTTGCAGAAAAAAACACAGCTAAGAAAAATAATAAAATTTTTTGCTTATTGAGAAAAGCGAATAAATTTGTCGCTGTTATTAAAACAATAAAAACACATCTATGAACAAAGCTGAATTGATTGCTCAGATCGCTGAAGATGCTGGCGTAACGAAAACTCAGGCTAACGCTGCCCTGG
>CANGOX010000042.1 GCA_947455605.1 Chitinophagaceae bacterium | reverse complement strand
TTATCGTCTTTCCCCCAAATGATAAGTGTTTTATTTTCTATCTGCTTTAATAATTCTTCTGATATTTTAGATACTGCGGTTCCACGTCCCTGCTTAAATGCATTTTTTCCTCCTTTATATTTGAGAACCGCTATTGAGTAGCTGCTATGGTTCGGGTCTCTGTTTGTGGGTTTATGAAGTATATAACGCGAATTAAAACGATTTGCCATTGATGATGGAAAACTGTTCATCCATATTGTTCCAATTAAAGGCCAAAAAGAAACTTTTGCACCTAAACCTGCAGAATCAACCAAAACAAGTTTATCAACCATTTCAGCATTGTCTATAGCAAACTGCAATGCAATGGCGCCACCCTGAGACAATCCGACAATATGAGCCTTAACTATTTTCAATTCTTTTAGGAAATCTTTAAGCCACTTCGAAAAATAGGGTCTATTATAAGGAGCATCAGGTTTATCAGATTCTCCATATCCAACTATATCTGGTGCTATCACTTGAAAATTTCTAGAGATCGTATTGATGGTTGGATACCAGGTAACAGCACCTGCACCAGCTCCGTGAAGGAAAATTACCGGTTCACCATTGCCACATAACAAGTAGGTCGTTTTAATTGTTCCTATAGTTACTTCTCTTTGTTCAACTGATCCTTCTATTTTGTTGATCAGAAGCTGCCGATAGTTTTCTTTATTCGCTTTTTTCAAGTTTTTCCTATGTTAAAATTGATTGAATAGCCTTAAATGGCATACAATGGCTGGTATTGCTGCCGGTGGGATATTTGATAACGTGCAGCCCTGAACCGCGGCCTGATTGAAAATTTATGAAGTTGAAGTTAACCACAAAAAGTCAAATAGATAATCGTCTGTCAGGACAAGCGTACAGCAATACGAAAATCTGAAGGTTTAACGAATAGCCCCATTTGCAGCAAAACCCATCTTGTACGCAGTAAGTTTGAGGATCTTATCAATATCTTGTCAATGTTGAAGGCAATTGCCTCTCCAAACTTGACAAAAGCGTGAAAAGACCACAATATGCCCGAGTGGCTGGCCTTGAGTAAATTTTGAATTACACTTAAGCATATCTTTGTTTACTTACAGTCTGGCTGTACAGTTTCCGCTTCTTAAAGAACAACCTATAAGAATGGAAAGAAATACGCTGCAGCCAAGAGAAAATAATTCACTAACCTTAAATTGAAAACTATGTCAAAGAAGACAGCTGAACCAAAGAAGAATAAGCCTACTAAAAAGAAGAGCTCAGCGCAGAAGAAAGCTGATCCCAAGAAAAAAGCACGCTAAGGTCAAAGATGCAAGAGCCCGGTTCACAGAGCCGGGCTTCTTTTTGTGCCAATGTCTGACTTTTGATTTAAGACTACAACACCCGGTTTTTCATTCAGCGATTAAAACAAATCTGTGAATGCTTTACCTATAGTGAAAGCCACCCTTCATTTAGGTATAGTTGGATTGCGCATAACGCTCAGGGCTTAAAGCAGTTGAGGTATGATCTTGTGCCAACCCGGTTTAACCGCTGCTCAACTTAAGATACAAAGGCTGATGATAGCGGTAGTTTTAGCCTTTCACAATGGATTTCAGAAATGCCTGAATACTCTCTGATTTTCCGATTGGCTCTATTAAACAATTCATTAAATTAACACCCAAGGCAAGAAACGTGGCCGGGTGTGTTAATTTTTTATATTTTAAAGCCCCAAGGAAGAGCATTACAATAATTACTATTTCCGTATAGTAGATAGGTTGCACTATATTAATAGCAGGCCATTGATTGGAATGCATATCAACATATACATTTTGTATTCCTCGTCCTAATGCAGGCATCATAATGATGAAAACTGTTGAAATGAGCCACCAGGAATGGTTCTCTAATTGTTTTCTGTGAATGATGCTTTTGATAATGGCAAAACCAAAGGCTGTCATCATTATCATTTCTATTGCTGCTACACCTAAAAAGAACCAGGGTTTAAATGGGCCAAATTTATCAGCGTTTACTAAGGCATTTTGAGCGTTTACAATATCTCTGTTCATCATACTAAGCGCTGTTAAGCAAACTCCGCCTGCGATGAACATACCTATTATACCATTGGTTCTGTGCCGTTGAATTTGTCCATGGGTAGCAAAGTAGGGCTGTATGATTAAGTAAAGATACCATACAGTACCAGTCCAATAATGTATATGAACTGACCAGGCATTGTCTGAAAAGTCGCCCCAATAGTCTTTAAAAATACCGAGTTGCATAATGATCATTGGGATGAGCATCCACATGTGCAAAGTCTTGTATTTATTCATTGAAGGTGTTTTTTTACTAGGAGATAACTGCCCAATAATAAATAGCTAAGGTACAGGGCTTGGCGAAGGTTGGGAAATATCTTCTGTTGCTTGCTTGGCCACTAAAGACTCGATTAGCTAAAGCCAAATTACTGAAGCTGGGTCAGTATTCCTACAGTTGATGGGCGAAATTCGGCAGCCCAACATCTGTCAAGCTGTTGTTAGGCGGATAGGGTGCTGAATCTGGGAATAGAATTTAACGCATCTTTGAGTATCTTGCTTTCTTCTTCAATGTCAAAGTCGTCTTGTAATCCAAGCCAGAACTTTGCAGAGTTGCCAAAATATTTTGAAAAACGAACTGCGGTATCTGCTGTTACTCTTCGGTTACCTTTAATAATAGCGGATAATCTTGTTTGTGGGATACCTGTGTCTTTCGAAAGACGATAGGCAGTAATACCGAGTGGTGCGAGAAATTCTTCGTGTAAGACTTCACCTGGATGAATATTTCTAAGTTTTTTCATATTTCTTTTTTTAGTGATAATCTATGATTTCAACTACCGATGCATTTCCTGATGACCATTGAAAAATTATCCTCCACTGATCATTGATTCTTATAGAATAAAACTCCTTTAGATTTCCCTTAAGTTTTTCCAATTTGTTCGAAGGAGGAATTTGTAAGTCTGTTAAATTCTGAGAGTTATTCAACATTCTAAGCTTTCTTCTTCCAATTTCCTGAATTTCATTCGGAATCTTTTTGACTCTCTCACCTTCCCATATTTTTTGAGTGTCTTTGGAGCCAAAAGAAAGAATCATAATACCAATTTTGATTACTTACGCTAAAGGTAAGTATTTCTGACCAAACGACAAAATCGAACAATTACGGCTAACGTCCAGGCATTGAAGCGGTTGGGGAATGCTATTCCGTTGCCCATGGCTTATCCCGGCTTTGCCGGGACAGAACTAAGTTACAAAAGATCATGATATACCTGCCTGCCGGCAGGCAGGTTCTACTGCCGCTCAGAATTCCTTCAGCCGGAACAGATGGTGGGATATTTGTTGCAGTTGATGAACGTTATTCCTCAGCTCCAATCGGACAATGGACTGTTAGCCGCATGTGCTATTAGTAGCTTTGAATTAGGACATCTGTTGGGATATTAAGTGTGTCGTGTAAATTTCTGATCATTTCAAGCGTAAGCTTCCTTTTCTTGTTGAGTATCTCACTTGCTCGACTTTTCAGTCCAACTACGGTAGCCAAATCAGATTGATTGTAACCCAATTGCTCCATACGAAATTTTATAGCTTCAATTGGATCTGGAAATTCGATAGGGTAGTGTATTTTTTCGTAAGTGTCAATCAAAATGCCGAGTATTTCCAGTTCGTCACCTTCACTAGAACCTGGTTTTGCATCAAATATTTTCTCAAGTCTCAACAGAGCATTTTGATAGTCCTTCTTAGTTTTTATAGGTCTTAGAGTCATGGCTTTAAATTGTAGTTGCATCAATCTTATCGTATTGCGCATGTGAGCCGATAAAACGAATCCAAACCATTTGATAATGATAATTGAGTTTAATGATTAATCTGTAATTATTTCCTTTAATATTAAAAACGATTCGATTATTCTCCAAAATACTGGCCGATGGATAGTCCCTTTTTATTTCGTTTGGATTTTTCCAAGTTGCTACTTCCGCCTCGTTATACCATGATTTTAATTGCTGCTCACAGTCTGGATGTTTTAACCAAAAGTCTCTTAATATTTTCTTGGCAATTACTCTCAATCCTTAGTTTTAATCAAAGGTAATAAAAGTTCCCGAAATGGGAAATATTTTTTGGAAGAGGAAACCCAAAGCATTGCGGCTAACGGTGAAGGCTTTAAGCATTTGGGGCATGCACTTTCGTCGAACCGGGCTTACCGCCGCTGAACTAAAGATACAAAAGCGGATGATATATTCTGCAGACCAGCCGAGTTGGGTCGCGCTGGAACTGCTGCCTGGATATTTGCTGCCGCTGAAAGACGCATTGGGTCGCCCCCCAATTGCTGAAAGCTTTTGATGTTCGTTTAAGCTTCTTTAATTTTTAATGCATATCATATTCTTTCTCGAGATATTTGATCAATTTGGTTGCTTCCATTTTGGTCTCTTTCATCTCTAGCGTTCTGGATTTGCAACTGATAGAATAATATACAATTTGATTGAAAAAAGTTAATAATTTATGCTCATCCTGCGTCAAAAGCAATTTGAAATCTTTGGTGTTTAAATCTTTAAAGTAACTCGCCCCCATTATTCGATTTATTTTTAAAATATTAAAGGTTTCTTTGAATAAGTTTTGCAACTGTTCATAATTCCTCGCTAAATAGGCCTCATTGATCAAGGTTCTTTTCACTTTTGCATCATAGGCCATGATACTATCAATGTCGTTTCGGTTCCTGAAAATTCTGAATCCCCCCGCATTCTTTAATTGCTGGATGGTGGCATCCGAATAAATAAAATCCGGATAACCCATTATGCCTCCCAGATATTTTACCAAAGCTTCATTATTCCCTTTCTGTAAGGCAGAAAAAGTGGTTATCAGGGTGTCCTGCATTTGGGTGGCCCATTGGTATCCGGCAATCACTTCATTCAGCTTCAGGGTATCGGCTTTCAGGTCATTGATCATTGAATGGATATACTCTCTTTCCTTTTGATGTTCTACGGTACTTTCTCTGATATTTTCAGCGATAAATCCCAGAAATACGGCCAGAAAGAGCATGATAAATTCTAAAAGGTATTCACCCCATTTTTTGGAATGTGTTACATGGTGAGGATGTTTGTGTACTTCCATATTTCTGTTGCTTAATGTTGGGTAATTGTTTTTGAAAGATGGTTTGTTGGATTTTTTAGCTGTTTTTGATCAGTATTGTCGGTCATCTGTAAATTCTGTTTAAGTCTTCGATCCTTAAATGCTTTCATTCCCAGTTGATTAGTAAAGGCAGAATTCGTTGTACTTATGCCAGAAACTTATGCTGATTAAATATACAATAGCTGGATGAGAGAATCAATTATAAATAGCCCCCGATAGAACCAACCGATGAAAGGATTGCGACGCAACGAAGCTGCCATATGTTCAACAGCTGGTATTCAAATATTTATCACGAATCCCGATGCTTATAAAATAAACAAAGAAGCCACACTAAAATAAATGATCAGCCCGGTAACGTCTACCAGGGTGGCCACAAAGGGGGCGGAAGATGCAGCAGGGTCGGCACCTAATTTTTTTAAGAGGATAGGGAGCATAGAACCAGCAAGGGTTCCCCATAAAACCACACCTACTAAAGAGAAGCCTACGGTGGTGGCGATCATCATATAATTATCCCCGTATAAACGCGGAGAAATTGAATGCCATAATACCACGCGTACAAAACCAATGATACCGAGTACGGTACCTAATAACAAACCACTGGTGATCTCCCTGCGTAGTACGCGCCACCAGTCGGCTATGGTAATTTCTCTCACGGCCATGGCCTGTATGATCAGCGTAGATGCCTGTGAGCCGCTGTTACCACCGCTGGAAATAATTAAGGGAATAAATAGGGTTAATACAATGGCCTGTGCTATTTCATTTTCAAAATAGCCCATGGCAGTGGCGGTTAGCATTTCGCCTAAGAACAATACCACCAGCCAGCCGATCCTTTTGCGGAACAGTTTGAGCAGGGGTATATCCAGATAAGGTTCATTCAGCGCTTCGGTACCTCCCATTTTCTGCATATCCTCGCTGAACTCTTCATTGGCCACCCATAACATATCATCAATTGTTACAATGCCGAGGAGGATATTATTATCATCCACAACAGGCAGGGCCACGCGGTTATTCATTTTAAATACCTGGCTGGCATGTTCCTGGTCGTCGTTCACATTTAATGAAACATAGCGGCCATCAATGATCTCATCCACTCTTTTTTCTGGAGAAGCAAGGATCACATCACGGATCCGGATATCATCTATCAACTGGCCGGCTTCATCTATTACATACAATACATCAATGGTTTCACTGTTCCTGGCATGTTTGCGGATGGTTTCAAAAACCTCGGTTACGCTGTTATGGAGATAGATGTATACATAATCAGGCGTCATCAAACGGCCCACACTGTCTTCTGGATAACCTAATAAACTCAAAGTGATCTTTCTTTCCTCCGGATCCAGCAGTTTGATCAGATCGCGGATAGCAGCTTTGGGCAGTTCTTCCAGAAAGTCGGTACGGTCATCTGCCTGCAGTTCATTCAGCAGTTCCGCTGTTTTGGCCGAGGGTAATTCTTTTACAATATTTTTCTGCTGTGCAATATCCAGGATCTTAAACACACTCGAAGCGCGGTGTATGGCCATATTGGCAATGATCTGTGCTTCATAGTCGGGGAACTCGTTGATCAGGTCAGCCACATCAGAAATGTTCTGGTCATCCAGAAACTCACGTATCTGGAGCTTATCTTCTGTTGCGACCAGTTGTTCAAACTGCTCGAAGATGCCGGGCTGTTCTAATTCGAGTGACATGGGGTGCAATTTAATTAGTAATTAAGAATTAAAAATTAATAATTGGGGATTCGATACAGGAGTGCAAAAATTAGTATGGCTGTTGTTTATAAGAAATACCGCTTTTCTCTTTGAAACTCCCAAACTCAGTACCTCTGTGTTGAAAATCATTTCTAAATCCCGATCATACAAAAGCATCGGATTTGATTTTTAACACAGAGGCATGGAGGAACAGGGGATTGCAAAGAGGTTTCCTGACTGAGTTTACTCAATCTGGAGCCCCTCATACTTCAACATTCAACATTCCTTGTTCAATATTCAATATTCCCATCCTATCTTCACCGCATATGATTTTACCAATTCTTGTTGTGGCCCCTTCGGATAAGCGTGGGCGTGGGGTATTTGCCTCAGAAAAGATCGCTAAGAACACCATCATCGAAATTTCACCAGTGCTGGTGCTGACTGCCAAAGACCGCAAGCATGTGGAGAAGACCCGGTTATTTGATTATATTTTTGAATGGGGTACAGAGGGTAAGAAGAAGGTATGTATTGCTTTAGGCTATCTGTCTCTTTACAATCATGCCTATAATGCCAACTGCGATTATGAAATGGATTTTGATGCCGAACTGATGACCATCAAAACCGTTCGTGCCATTAAGAAAGGAGAGGAGCTGTTCATCAACTACAACGCCGTTCCGGATGATGCCACGCCGATCTGGTTTGACGCAAAATGATAATTAAAAATTAGAAATTAAGAATTAAAAATTGGATTTGCGGTATTCCTACTATCTAAAATTCTTATATAAACCGTGCCCTTGTGCCTTAGTGTGAGAATTTATTTTGCACACGAAGACACAAAGGCACGGTTTGATGGGGTAATAACCGATGAGCTGTTTCTCTTAGTAAAACCTCGGTTCACCTCAAACATCTCCCAATTATTAATTTTTAATTCTTAATTAATAATTACCAATACTGGTATCCCATTAACCTGGTCAACTCAACCTTAGCTAAACACAACTGGTATTCATATTGAAGTTTGGTTAAAGCTGCTCTCTGTACGTTCGTGCCTGCATTGGTGATCTCGAGGTTGGTGCCGGTGCCGCCTTTTAAACGGTTGGTGGCAAGGATCTGCGCGGCTTTGGCCTGGTCTGTTTGGCCGCGGGTATTTTTAATTCTTTCCAGATTGGTAATGATATCTGTTAATGCCTGTTCAATATCTTTTTTGTACGTACTGCTTAAACTCTCAACAGCCATTTCATTTTGTTTGATGATGTTCTGTTGCAGTTTCTGTTGTTGTTTATTTTTACCGCCATTATAAATTGGCATGGTAAAGGATACACCTGCCAGGTAATTAAAACGGGGGTCGGTTACATAAGGCACATAGCCATTCTTCACGCCAGCTGCGGCTTTCAGGCCGATCATGGGTTTGTCCGCCACCTTGGTAATGGCCAGATCGCTTTGTGCCTGTTTGATCTTGTCTTTGGCTAATACGAAATCAAGGTTATTGGTTTGCGCGAGGCCTAAGGCACTGCCGGCATCGGTAAGATTGATATCAAAATCAAAATTGCTGCCATTGCTTTGTTTGGTACCGGTAGTATAATCGAGCAGGTTCAGTTGTTTTTGTAAGCTGTTCTTCAGGTCAATTTTACGGTTCTCTTCGTTATCAATAGAAGCCTGTATGTTGAGCAGGTCTATACGCAATGCAGTTCCGTTCTGTAACTGGCTTTCTACAATTTTTTTGTTCTCGTTCAGAAAGCTCAGCACACTATCCTGGATGCTTACGGCTTTTTGCAAGTATACAATGTTGTAATACACATTGGCAACCTGGTAAGCCAATTGCGATTTTACATAATCTACATTGTGTTCGGCCAGTTTCAGATCATCTTTCGAACGTTCAATGTTTGCCTGCAGTCTGCCAAAATCAAATAGGGCATAGGTTGCATTTACCGCACCACTAAAATTATGCAACGGTGCAAACTGAAATACATCGCCATTCAGAGGCAATTCTATTTTCGGACGCACATAGGCATACGAAGCATCTGCTGTGATATCCGGAAACCTGTTCAGCTCTGTCAGCGACACTTTCTCCTTAGCCGTAGCCACTGTATTCTGTACTTCCTTCACCTTCGGAAAATAACCAAAGGATTGGTTGATCAGACTTTTCAATTCACCATTCACCGTAACCTGTGCCCTCAAAGAAAAAGCGGAAGCGATCAGGATTGTTGTAATGAGTATTTTTTTCATTGTAATAAAATTCTGCGTTTATGATATTTCGTCATTTCGAACGAAGTGAGAAATCTGCTAATCGAGTTACAGATTTCTCTCCCGCCGTTAGCGGTATCGAAATGACGGGTCTTAATTATAATGTGTTCAATTTCCCAATTTCCCCATTCCAAAATTTCCCAATCTCCTCAGTGCGCTTCCTCCGCCGCTTTCATCGCCGCTTTTACTTCTACTGCTGATTTTTTCTTCACCCTCAAAAATGCCACCAGCGGTATTACCAGTATAAAGAAAACAGTGATCAACCGGAAAGTATCGAGATAGGAGAGGAAATAAGCCTGTCTGTCTACAATTCCGTTTATGGTGGCCAATGCTTTATTGCTTGCACCGGCAACATCGCCCGATCTGGCAATAATTCCTTGCGTGATGGTATTGCTGCGGTCGAGAAACATTTGCGATTCGCCGGTTACCTTAGTTACCAGGTCAATTCTGTGTTGAGCATATTGGTGTGCGATATAGTTGTTGGCCATCGCAATACCAAATGCACCGCCTAACTGACGGATCATATTATTCAGGGCAATACCTGATGCGTAATCTTTGGGTTGCAATCCCGCTACTGCCTGGTTGATCAGGGGTAACTGTACCATACTGATACCGATGGCACGTAAGGCAAGGGGAATAAAGAAATCTTCTTTACCTACATCCGGACTCACATTTGCACTCATCCATGAATAAGTAGCAAATAAGAGAAAACCTATTACCACAAAGGGTATGGGCGATACTCCCTTGCTCATTAATTTACCAATGATGGGCATCATTAATACAGTGATCATGGTTGGTGCCAGCAGGGTAAGGCCGGTTTCAAAAGCGGTAAAGCCTAATGTACGTTGCGCCAATACCGGGAATACAAATACCGAAGTGAATAGACCCAGTCCTACCACAAATGTGAAAATAGTGGTGAAAGCAAGGTTCCTGTTACCCAATACCCGCAGATTAACCGCAGGATTTTTGATACTTAATTCATACCATACAAAACCTACCATGCCAATGAATGCCAGTAAGGAAGTGATCTGGATGGTCTGGCTGCTGAACCAATCTTCCGACTCTCCTCTTTCCAGTACATATTGTAAACAACCAATACCCACCGTTAGGAGAAGGATGCCCGTATAATCGATCTTGATCGATTTTTTCTTTTCACCTTCCCCTTCTTTTTTATCAATGAAAGTGTAAGCGAGAAAAGTGGCCAATATACCGATCGGGATATTGATCATAAAGATCAGGGGCCAAGATGCGTGATCGATGATATACCCGCCCAAAGTTGGTCCGAGTGTAGGGCCCAGAACAATACCCATGCCGAATAATCCGGATGCAATGGGTCTGTCTTGCGGTTCAAAGGCATCAAAGAGGATAGCCTGTGAGGTAGACAATAAAGCACCCCCACCCACACCCTGTATAAAACGCCACACAATGATCTCCACCAGTGTATCTGATTGCCCGCACATATACGAGGCAACGGTGAAGATGATCATGGATACGATATAATAATTTTTTCTGCCGAAATATTCTGCAAGAAAACCGGTAAGTGGAATAATGATCACATTAGCGATCGCGTAAGAAGTGATCACCCAACTGATATCTTCAATATTCACGCCCAGGCTACCGCTCATATCGCTCAAAGCCACATTCACAATGGATGTGTCGATCAGTTCCATCACCGCGGCTGTAACGGTAGTGAGTACAATAATTGCTTTCGCAAATCCTTTAGGTGTTGCCATGCTGTCTTAATATTTTCTAACAGAAAGTATAGTCCATTCTCTCACAATTTTCAATCCCGCTAAATTCCCTTCCCCTCCCAGGGGAGGGCCAGGGTGGGGTTACTTCGTTTCTGCTACTACGAACACGCTCAATCCCGCCCTCAACATATTCCTATACTTCTGAATGTCTTTGATCTGTATCTTAACGGGTACACGCTGGGTTACTTTTACAAAGTTGCCGCTTGCATTATCCGGAGGCAGCAAAGAGAATTTGGCACCGGTAGCATCACTCAAACTTTCGATCACACCTTTGATCTTCTGATCGGGGAATGCATCTATTTCAATATCCACTTCTTTACCGGGGTATAATTTCTTTAGCTGGTTCTCTTTAAAATTCGCGATCACCCAATAAGTAGTATCGTTAACAATTGAGAACAAAGGGGTTCCTGCCTGTACATATTGTCCTTCAGAAACATTCTTCTTACCGATCTTACCCGCCTGTGGTGCATAGATCTTTGTGTAGGTGAGTTTTAGTTTGGTCTGTTCTATCTTGGCTTTCTTCACATCCAGTCCGGCTGTGGCTTTCAACACGCCCGCCTGTAATACGGCAATACGGCTCTGTGCCGCACTTAGATCAGTTTTGCTGTTCTCCAGTTGTTGACCGGCAGTTTCTACATTGAACTTTGTATCATCCAGTTGTTTTTTGGTGATGGCCTGATCTCTGAATAGGTTCTGATCTCTTTTCAGATCGTCTTCTGCTTTTTGTTTGCGCATCTGGCTCAGGTCGATACTGCCTTTGTTCACACGGAGTGAAACGATGGCATTGTTCAAAGCTGCTTTGGCATTGATCACATCTACTTCGGCCTGACGGAAATCGGCTTCCATTTCCAATAACTGTGTCTGCAATTCTGCATCATCCAGTTCTACAACCAGTTGTCCTGTTTTTACGGAGTCGTAATCTTTTACGGCAATGCTTTTTACATAACCCGCAACACGGGGTAATACAGGCGTGATCTGTGTTTCGATCTGTGCATTGTCGGTGGTTTCATGGGTTAACACAAAATGGATCTTCTTATAACCGAAATATGCGGCTACCAGAAATATGGCAACCAGTACAATGATCTTAACCGGCGATTTTTTTTCTTCTGACATATTTGAGAGTTTGGAGTTTGGGGTTTGGGGTTTGGAGTTCTTGATTCTTGTTTCTTGAATCTTGTTCCTTGATTCTTGTTTCTTGATTCTTGTTTCTTGATTCTTGTTCCTTGAGGCTTTATTACTGGTTGTTCAATAAATATGAATGCATGATCTGTTTCAGGTGTTTGATGAGGCGGTTCTTGAATGCCACATCTGTATACGGGTCAAAACCTTCTTCTCTGTCGATCAGCATGGTACACATGGTTTTGGATAACATTACCTGGTTGATTGTACCGATCAACGTAGCCATGGTTAATTCGGGGTCCACTTTTTTGAATACTTTCTTTTTGATACCCTGCTCAATGATCGTTTTTAATACATGTGTGTTCTTGCCAAACACGGTTACAATATTCTTATGTAGGGTGGCCCTTTCTCCCATCAGCAATTCCTGGTGCAATACCCGGTGAAAAGCGGGTTGGGATAAGATCCTTCCTACATAACTTTCAACAATGGCATCCACTTTTTCTATCTCACTCAGTTTAGGGTTGGATGCGATCTCATCCAGTCTGCCCCGCATAAAGGTGGCTTTCTGTTCCAGCAGGGCTTCAAACAATTTGTCCTTCGACCCAAAATAGTAGTTCACCATGGCCACATTCACTTCTGCTTTGGTAGCCAGATCGCGGATAGATGTGCCTTCAAACCCCTTTTCTGCAAAGAGTTCAATGGCCACATTCATGATAATTTCTTTCTTATCGGCACTCATAAAAATTGTTTCAAAGTGCAAATTTTAAACAAATGTTTGAATTAAACAAACGTTTAATTAACTTTTTGTCCACTTTTACAAAAAAATGACATTGGGGTTCGGTCCCGGAAGGGCCAGCGGGCTATTTTTTGAACCTTTCCTGCATTTCTTTTATTAAGTTTGGCTACCTAAAAGTTAACCATGCTTCGCACCCTCTCCCTGCTTGTTGCGCTTGTCTTCAGCACTGTAATGTCTGCACAATCCGTTACGATACCCGCTTATACAGGTTATGCGCTTCCTGTTGAGAAAGAGGAGTCTTCACTTTTTTCTGATAAGAACGGGGTTCAGCAATGGAAGGATGCCAACCAGCAGCTCCAGTATTTCTTTTTTGTGCGAAAACCGGGTAAATTATCCGTGGCCCTGGATGCAAAGAATGCTGCAGAGGGCACTATTTTAAAAGTGTCGGTACTTGGGAAAGATTTTTCTATAAAAATTCCTGCTTCCCAAAAATTTAAAATGATCGATGCCGGTACGGTAACAGTAAAGGACAGTGGTTTTTATTCCATTACGATCGCAGTTACCAAAAAAGCAAAAAACAGTATTGCCGATATCCGTTCCATTCAATTATCCGGTGCCGCTGCGGCAGGGATTCATTATAATCCCAAACCCAGAAGAAATGCGGCATCAGTTCATTTGCGGTATCCCTTAGGAGATTCGATCAAAGCGATCGCATTCTATAATGAGATCACCATACCCGCCGGCTTTGATCACTTACATAGTTATTATATGGCCTGTGGATTTGCGCGTGGTTATTTTGGAATTCAGGTGAATAGTGAATCAGAACGCCGGGTGATCTTTTCTGTGTGGGATGCAGGTAAGGAAGCGGTTGACAGAAATAAAGTGGCCGACTCCAATAAAGTAATGCTGCTCGCCAAAGGTGAAGATGTGTTTGCGGATGGATTTGGGAATGAAGGTACGGGTGGCCATAGTCATTGGGTGTATCCATGGAAAACAGGTCAGACCTATAAAATGATGGTAACAGCCTTAAGCGATAGTGCTTCACAAACCACGATCTATACCGGATATTTCTTTTTACCTGAATTGCAGAAATGGAAATTGATTGCTAGTTTCCGGGCACCTAAAGACGGACAGAACCTGCGCAACCTCTATTCCTTCAACGAAAATTTCTGGGGTGTGAACGGACAAATGCAACGCAAAGCTCTTTTTGGGAACCAATGGATACAGAAAGACAATGGCCAGTGGGTGGAATTAACCAGGAGCACGTTTTCTTACGATGCAACCGGAAAAGCCGGCGACCGGATCGATTATGGAGCGGGTGTAAATGATGGAAAATTTTATTTGTGGAACGGAGGGTTTCAGCCCGCCAATGCAAAATTCGGCGATGAACTGAACAGACCCGCAGCCAATCAAAGACCTGTGATCGACTGGACAAAAAATGCAGACAGCGCCAAACAGGCCGAGCGTGATAAACAACTGATATTTGATGCGATCAACCATAAACAGATCGATACTACGGGAAGTAAGGATGGTGTTTATTATCTGATCTTAAAAGAAGGCACGGGTACTTCTTTTACTGCCAATGATACGGTCACCGTTTTTTATAAAGGAACATTATTAAAAGACGGAAGCATATTCGATCAAACAAAAGAGAAACCCGCTGTTTTCCCTTTAAAACGTTTGATCCGTGGCTGGCAGCTGGCTGTACCCATGTGTAAAGTGGGTGGAAAGATCCGGATCATTGTACCATCCGCCCTGGGTTATACTTTCCGCAGCCGCAGTAAAGCCATACCACCTAATAGCGTTTTGGTGTTTGATATTGACGTAGTGTCTGTCAAAAAATAGTGATCAAAACCGCGCCTTTGCGCCTTTGCGTGCAAATTTTCATGTCGCAAAGCCACAAAGGCACGGTTTTTTAGTATCTTGATTTACCAACTAATCCTTATGAAAATCCAATCACTCCTGTTTATCAGCTGTTTAGTTTCATTGGCTGCCTTTTCACAAAAAACAACTGCACCAACGGTTATTCCCGAACTGGTTCCTGCCGGTGTAGAAGCCACTGTTACCCATAACAGCGTAACCGCCGACGGAAAAAAAATTGAGTATACCGCCTATACAGGTTACCTCAATCTTAAGAACGATACGGGTAAACTGATCGCGAAAGTATTCTTCACTTACTATAAGAAAGATGGTGAAGAGGCAAACAAACGTCCGGTAACGTTTACATTTAACGGAGGTCCCGGATCTTCTTCTGTTTGGCTGCATATGGGCGGGTTAGGGCCCAAGCGTGTTTTATTAACTGATGAAGGTGTTGCCACCGCTCCGCCTTATCAATACATCGACAATGAATTTACCTGGCTGAATAAGACCGATCTCGTATTTATTGATCCTGTGTCAACCGGGTTCAGTAGAGCCGCACCAGGAGAAAGCCCCAAACAGTTTCATGGGTATGTAGAAGATATTTCTTCGATGGGTTCATTTATCCGTCATTTTTTATCGAGATATGAAAGATGGGGGTCGCCTAAGTTTCTGGCTGGTGAAAGCTATGGCACAACAAGAGCCGCCGGTTTATCGAAATTTCTGCAGGATCGTTATCGGATCTTCCTCAACGGTATTTTCCTGATCTCTGCGGTGTTGAATTTTGGTACCAATGATTATTATGTAGGCAATGATCTGCCACGTGCCTTATATATTCCTTCTTATACAGCAGCGGCATGGTATCATAAAAAACTGGCACCTGCTTTACAGGCAGATCTTAAAAAAGCATTGAAAGAATCGGAGCAGTTTGCGATCGGCGAATATGCAACGGCCTTATTAAAAGGCGGCTGGTTAACCGATGCAGAAAAAGATGCCATGGCTGCCAAACTCAGTTATTATACGGGGTTGAGCAAAGAGTTCTGTTTGCAATGTAACCTTCGGGTAGAAGAGGGCCGGTTCTGGAAAGAATTACGCAGGAAAGATGGATTAACCATCGGTAGGTTGGATGCAAGATTTACCGGGCGCGATATGGATGATGCAGGTGAGAATTTCAGTTTTGATCCTTCCTTTGCCAATATTGACGGACCCTTTACTGCTACCATCAATGATTATTTTGAGAAAGAACTGAATTTTAAAGAAGAGAAAGGCTATAATATTTTTGGTGATGTTGGCCCATGGAATTATAACAATGTACAGAACCAGTTTCTGAATGTGGCAGAAAGTCTGCGTGATGCGATGTCGAAGAACCCGGCTTTAAAAGTATATGTGGGATGTGGTTATTACGATTTTGCCACTCCTTATTTTACAGCCCAGTTTGATATAGAGCATATGTTACTGCGTCCGGAACAAAGGAAGAATATCCGGTTCCATTTTTATGAGGCCGGACATATGTATTATATCCATAAACCATCCTTACAACAGTTTAAGAAAGATGTAGACGGGTTCTTTAACTGGAGCAGTAATGTGAATTGATAGCAATGTTTTGTTACCTGTTCAGCGAAACGCGATTAAGATTTAATTAAGTTTCAAGATTTTTATATATTTTATGTAACTTGTAGGTTAACCACTACAAAATGAAAGCTGCCCGTCAATTATCGGTTGCCATTTTGTTGTTGCTTTCTGCAACGGCATTGTTTTTCAGTTACCATATGATAACGGATCCTACGGGTAGTTCACTGGGTCTTCCTTTTTATTTATTGAATGGAACCATGTTCTCCAATTACCTGGTGGTGGGTTGGGTATTATTATTTACGGTAGGGGTGTTGGCGGCATTGGTGGTTTTATTGATCATGAGTAAGAACCGGTACTATTCCTTTCTTATTATGATGCAGGGGGTGATCCTTGCCGCATTTGTGTTTATACAATGGATGCTGGTGGGAGAAACGTTTATTGTTCAATACATATACCTGATATTGGCCATCACATTAATTGGCCTGGGTGCTTTACAGAACCAGCGAAAGATCGTGGTAGATTCTGAAAAAGAAGAACACCATCATCCACAACCCAAGAGCCATCATCATAAGCATCGAAAACATAAGTAATAATCAATCAGAAATATTGAACGATGAAGTATCTGATCTTTTCTGTTTTATTTCTCTGATAAAAATTTGAGGTACACGCCATTGGTCCAGCCAAATCCGTCCTGGTTGGGATATTCGCCACCGCCGGCCTTTGTATGCATATCGGCTACATTGTATTTCTCCATCATCTTACCGGTTTCTGCAAACACTTTTTCATTGTTCTGCATCCAGTGCTGTTTGATCTGATCGGCAAGTGTTGTATGGTGATAAGGTGCCTGTTTCAATCCTTTATAGGCGATCCATTGCAGTGGTGCCCAACCATTCGGAGCATCCCATTGCTGACCGGTTGTATTTAATGTGGTGATCAGTCCACCAGGTTGCAGAAATTTCTCTTCAACTGTTTTGGCAATTTTTGAAGATTGTTCTTTATCTGCAATCTGCATATATAAGGGAAAGAGAGCCGCTAATGAATAACAATTGGTTTGTGAACGATCAATGAATTGATAATCAAAATAAAAACCCTTGCTTTCATTCCAGCAATATTGCTGTATGGCCTTTCTCCTTTGTACTGATCTTTTTATCATGATGGCAGATTGCTGTTCATTGCTGCCTTGATACAAATGAGAGAGATAGGATTCCATAAATGCCAGCAGGCAATTCAGATCAACCGGTAAGATGTCGGTGGTCTGTATCGTTTCCATAGTTTTTTGATCTCTGAACCAGCGGCTGCTGAAGTCCCAGCCGGATTCTGCGGCAGCACGGATATGGCGATAAACGGTTGTGGCTTCTCTTCCTGATCTTTCTGCAAGGTGTGAATCTTCTATATACGCTTCGGGTCTTGGAGTATCGCGGTCGTCCCAATAACGGTTAAGGATGCTGCCATCCGGTAATAACACTACTCTGCGTTGAGCTCTATGATCATCACCTAATAATTCTGCTCCATCCATCCAGAAAGCATATTCATTTTCCAGTTGCGGCAGGTATTGGGATATGTATTCTTTTCCTTTTTCTTCTTCCAGTACAGCTAACATCAAAGCGAAAAAAGGAGGTTGTGAGCGGCCAAGATAGTAGGTGCGGTTACCATTGGGAATGAATCCTACCTGATCGATCAGGTAAGCAAAATTGTCGATCATGTTTTGTATGATATCCACTCTATGGGAAACCTGTAAACCGAGCATGGTAAAATAACTGTCCCAGTAATAGACCTCTCTGAAACGCCCGCCGGGTACAATGTAGGCATGCGGCAAGGGAATCAATGTGCCACCCTGTTCATCGGGTTTGCGCATCAATACATTCCATAGTTCGGTTAAATGTTCGGGTAAGGATTTATTGGCGGAGGAGTATGTATTATCCGTTTCTGCCGGTAAGATGAAATGTGTTTTTACAAATGCTTTGAGATCAAAACCTTCCTGCTCTTTTGCCTGAAGGTAGTTGGTAATGATCTCTTGCGGTGTAAACAAAGGAACCGCATCCACAAAGAATTTAGAGTCGGGGAAAAGTTCACTTAACTGTACATCCTGGTATAGTGGTGTAAGGCTTTCGATATAAAAATGCGGGAGGATGGGCATACGTTACTTTATTGGTTACCGCCGGTATTCACCGATCTGTTCTCTAATTTTTTGAAAATAAACAGGCAGATGATCAGGACAGCCATGGGTATCAATGAAAAATAAAAAGCTTTTTCTCCTCCGATATTTTTAAACAGATAACCCACCAGTCTTGAACCCAATGTTCCACCGATGGCGGAGAAAAATACCAGCAGGGAAGCCATAGGACTATGAAAACTTTTTTCTGTAGCACTCAATACATAAGAATTGACCATTGGATAGATCGGTGCCAAAAAGAAACCGATCAATGGAAACACATAAGCGATCACCGGAACATCACTCATGGAATTAATTTCCTTGGGTGCCAATTGCTGGGTTTGCGGTAATACTAATAACACCATTAAGGCCGCGCCAAGTAAGCAGGCCGTAAGAATATAAAACCAGGATACATGTTTTACAAGCAATGAAGAAACGTATCTTCCGAGTGCAATGGACAGCATCAGGATCACTGCCATGAATACACTGGTTTTCTCCGGCAGGTGTAGTATCTTCTGGTTAAATGTAGGAAGCCAACTCATGATACCTTGTTCTGTCATCACATACATAAAAGCTGCGATCGCAAAAACGAGTACCAGCGGCCTTTTCAGTAAAAGGATCATCTCCACAAAATCGTCTTTGATATTTACTCCCGGAATCTCATAGGGTAAGGTAAAATCTGCGAAGAAGAGGAAGAGAAAAGATACGGCCACCAATCCAGCCAATACCAGATAAATGCTTAGCCATGCATTGGGATCTGTATCGCTATAGAACAAAGGGAATGCTACAAAACCGGCTGCAATGCCGATCATAAAAAAACTTTCTATGGCACTTAACAGGCTTTTGTGTTCTTTATCATTTTTCGTGATCAAACCGATCAAAGAATACACAGATACTTTGATCACTGCAAATGAAATACCTACACAGGCAAATAAAATTCTTACGGAAGTGAAGGAATTGCCCCAGTACATACCCAAACAACCCGCAAACACAAGTGCCAATGCGATCAACATTCCTTTTTTATAACCGATACGGGGGAGGAAGGAGCCTATCAGAAAAGAAACAAAAGCGATAGACAGGTCTTTGAAAGCCTCCAATGAACTGGCTTTCAGCTCATCAACATGGTAGGTATTGATGGATTTTTGTATCAGTATCCCCACGCTGTTAAGCAGGATGGCAAACACAAAATAATTCAGGAACAGCGAGGCTTTGATCTTCCAGTTTTGCATAGCGTTGGTTTAAGGGGGTTACTTTTATTTTGCCAGCATCTTCAGGCAAACAGGGTTGGGTATCGTTAGTTGTGTGGGTAATGCCTGCAGTAAGCCGGTTTGTTGATCTCTTTTGTATACCACTATATTGCTGGTCTTTTGATTGGCGGCTAACAAAAATTTACCGGTAGGGTCGATCATGAAATTTCTTGGTTGTTCGCCTAGGGTAGACTGATAACCTTTGGCAGTTAGCTGGCCATTTGCTGCAACGGAAAAGATGGCGAGATTGTTCTCAGTACCGCGGTTGGATGCATATAAGAATTTTCCATCCGGTGAAAAATGGATATCGGCACTTCCGGGCTGTCCTTTAAAATCATCCGGATGTGTGGCAATCCTTTGGATTCTTTTTGCACTGCCATTACTATACGCATAAGCACTTACGGTTCCACCCATTTCTTCGATCACATACATGAATTTTCCGTTGGGAGAAAAATCGATATGCCTGGGCCCGGTTCCCGGTTCCGCGCTGATATAAGGTATGACTGCAGGTTTAAGGGGTTGGGTATTGTTTGGATTGAACTGATAAGCCGTTACCTGGTCTAAACCCAGATCCGGTGTGAAGAGAAATTTTTCATCAGGCGAGAAGAACACGGAATGCACATGGGCTTTCTCCTGTCTTGTAGGATTAACCCCCTTGCCTTCGTGAATGATATGTTGTGTGAAAGGTTGAATAGAACCATCTGCATTTACCGGAAAAGTAGCTAAGCTTCCCCCCGTATAATTGGCTACGGCTAGCCATTTTCCGTTTTTAGTGATAGAGATATGGCAGGGATTTTCTGAACCGCTGGATTGACGGTTGATCAAACCCAGTTTACCGGATGCAGGATCAAAGGAATAGGCAGCTACAAGGCCAGCCTGTGAGCGGCTGATCTCATTAACGGCATAAATATGTTTTCCATCGGGTGCAATAGTAAGGTAAGAAGGATTGGCAGCACTGTCTGTATTGCTTACCCATTTTGTTTCGCCGGTTTTGGCATTGAAATCGTATACATAAATTCCTTTACTGCCACCTGAAGTATAGGTGCCTATGAACAGGTAATAATGTTGGGCAGATAGACATAAGGATCCTAATGCAAAACAAAAAGTGAGCAGCAATCGCATGGCAGTTTTATTTTAGTAGCTGAAAGATAAAGATTGCCCATGAGAAAGACGAAATATACCGGGCTTTTCCCGCTGCAAACGTTTGCAATCAGGCTAACCCATCTGTTGGGGTATGAACTGCTTCCTGTATCTTAGTAAGATGATCAAATATGCTATCCGGATACTCTGTGTTTGTATCCTTTTTATTTCCTGTAAATCCCATCCAACTATGACTGCCAGCCATGCATTCCGGTTAAAGCCCGGTCAGGACCTGAAGCAATCTATCGACAGTTTTGTAAAGGCAAAGAATATACAGGCCGGATGGATCTCCACCTGTGTGGGCAGTCTTACGGAATACAATATCCGTTTTGCCAACCAGGAAAAAGGGTATAGCGATAAGGGGCATTTTGAGATCGTGAGTCTGGTGGGTACTTTATCTGTAAATGGTTCACATATTCATTTGTCTATCTCAGACAGTACCGGCAAGACCATTGGCGGGCATTTGCTGGCGGGCTGCAAAGTATATACCACGGCCGAGATCGTGATCAGCGAAGCTTCAGACCTGATCTTTACCCGAGAGAAAGACGGTTCCACACCTTGGGAGGAATTGCAGATCAAAAAGAAGGAGGTGGTACAATAGTCGTGTTTGTTAAACAATCATAAATTCCCGAAATAGTAGATTAAATGGGTAGACTGGTTGTATCCTTGCAGCTTAAAGTATCACACTATGTTTTTAAAAAGGGTTTGTTTAGGGATAATGGTTTGTGTAACAATGAGCGCTGCACCAGCACAAACGCTCTTGCCACAGGGCGCCTGGAACGGACATTTATTGCGCGAAGATGGCAATATCATTTCCTTTCATTTTGACATTAAAACAGAGAAAGGGAAAACGCTCCTATACATCATCAATGCCAATGAGAAGATCAGGGTTGATAAAGTGAAGAATACAAAGGATTCTGTTGTATTTGAGATGCCCGTATTCGAATCTGTTTTCAGGGTCAAAAAGATCAATGGCCGGAAATGGGAAGGCTCATGGACAAAAGCCGGATCGAAGAAAATGCTGGTAATGCCTTTTACCGCAGAACCTCAACTGGATAGTCATGTACAGCCTATCAAACCTGCAATAGCAGATATTACGGGTAAATGGGCGGTAACCTTTACGGAGAATGAACCCTTATATAAACCGGGTATTGGTGAATGGCAGCAGAAAGGCAATACGCTTCGCGGTACGATCTTAACACCTACCGGAGATTACCGTTACTTAACGGGTGTGATTTCAGGTGATAGCCTCAGGCTTTCCACTTTTGATGGTGCCCACGCATTTTTATTTATAGCAAAGATCGAAAACGGACAAAAGATCAGCAGTGGGATATTTTATTCAGGTGCTACCAGCGCACAGCCCTGGATAGCTGAAAAAGATGCCAATGCAGTTTTACCGGATGTGGCAGCCATGTTCATGAAAGATCCCGAAGAAAAACTGCGATTCCGTTTTCAGGATCTGCAAAAGAAAATGGTTTCTATTGAGGATCCGAAATTCAAAAACAAAGTAGTCATTGTTCAGATCATGGGCTCCTGGTGTCCCAATTGTATGGATGAAACGGCTTTTCTGAGTGAGTTCTATGCAAAATACAAACCGAAAGGAGTGGAAGTGATCGGACTGGCGTATGAGTATAGTACAGATTTTGAGAGAGCGAAAAACAGTATAGAGAAATTTAAGAAACGTTTCAAGGTTCAATACACATTATTGAACACAGGCGTAACCAGTTCAGACAGTCTGCGTTCGGAGAAAACATTGCCACAGTTAACACCGATCAAATCTTTTCCATCCATGATCATTGTAGATAGAACGGGAAGAGTTGCTAAGATCCATACAGGGTTTGAAGGTCCCGGAACGGGTTTGCATTATGATGCGTTTAAGAAGGAGTTTGAAGCAACGATTGATAAGTTGCTGAAATGAACATAAGAAAGCCGCAGATGCAAACATCCCCGTCAAATCGAAGGAGGCACGACTGAGAAATCTCATATCCGTTGATAAGATTTCTCTTCGTTCGTTCCTCACTCACCGAAATAACGATGCGTAGTAAAGATCTGCGGCTTATATTTTATTCTACTTACTATTCTTCACATATTTCTCCAGCCACTGGTTTTGTTCCCACAACATATGTAAGAGATTTTCTTTTCCGCGATAGCTATGTGCTTCATAAGGAAGGAAAACAAAACGAACCGTTCCTCCATTGCCCTTGATAGCAGCAAATAAACGTTCACTGTTGATAGGGAAGGTTCCGGTGTTATCATCCGCTTCACCATGTATCAACAGGATTGGAGTTTTGATCTTATCTGCATACATAAAAGGGCTCATCTCGTTATACAATTGCGGAGCCTGCCAGTACGTACGGTCTTCATTCTGAAAACCGAACGGAGTTAAGGTTCGGTTATATGCACCGCTTCTGGCAATACCTGCTTTGAAGAGACTGGTGTGAGCCAGTAAATTGGCTGTCATGAAAGCACCATAACTATGCCCTCCAACTGCTACACGATTCTTATCCCCCACACCCATGGCAGCTAAGGTATTGATGGCTGCTTCGGCATTCATCTGCAGTTGTGCCACAAAATTATCATTTGGTTTTTTATCCGGTCCTGATGCAACAATGGGCATTTCTGCATTATCTAAAATGGCATAACCCTGGGTAACATAAAAGATCGGAGAGGCCCAACTGATGGTGGTAAACCGATCTTTGCTTCCCCTGATCTGCGCTGCATCAGCGGCGGAATTGAATTCTCTTGGGTATGCCCAGATCACAACGGGTAATGGACCGTCTTTGTCTTTGTTATAACCTTTTGGCAGGTAGAGGTCACCGGTAAGATCAACTCCGTCAGCTCTTTTGTATTTGATCTTTTCTTTGCTCACGCCTTCCAGTTGTGGATAAGGATTGCTGAAACTGGTGATGGCCCTGTCTGCCATACGGAGTACAAGGTTCTTAATATAATAATTAGGAACTTCTTTTTGCGATTCGCGCCGGGTTAACAATACCAATTTGTCTGCATCGATCACATCTTCCACTGCTTCAAAAACACCTTCCTGACAACGCCAGAGGATCTCACTTTTTTTGGTAGCCAGATCAAATTTAGCAAGGAAGGGCAAGTCGCCTTTAGGCGAAGATCCCACCGTATTGTTCATCAGGATCTTGGTGCCATTATCGGTTGTCTGTATCACACTTCTTCCGAATTTATTTTTGGTTGTGGTAGGAGTGCCGGGATTGTTATAGGCATCTGTCTGGTTTCTTTCCCACAATAACTCCAATGAGTTGGTAGTGGTATTATAACGGCTAACCCGGTTCATCTGTTTACTTCTGGAGATCTCTGTTACCAGCGACAAAGAAGCATCGCCCCAGTTGGTGCCCGCATAACGCATTTTGGTTTTGAACAGTTCTTTGGCTTCTCCTGAGAAAGGAGCGGATAAAGCATATACCGCATCATGGTACTCAACTTGTTTTTTTATGATACCACTATCAAGTGGCGTTGCCCAGGTAATGGTAGCGGGCTCATCATCTCTCCAGTCAAAACCACGGGGTACATTTTGAGTATTATCATAACCGGAAGGAGTTCCCTCTGAAGAAGGCAATTCTGCCAATACTTTTACTACTTTTCCGGTAAGGTCATTGATGCTTACTGTAGACGGGAATCCATTGGCTGTTACCAGATAAGAGAAAGGTTTTCTCAAAGAGCGTAACATCACGTATTTCTTATCAGGTGATAAAGCAAAGGAACTCAGCAGTCCCGGTTTTCCGATATTGGTCTCAATACCGTTTTTATTCTGCACCAGTTGTGAAGTTGCATAAAATTCAAATAACTGTTCGTCGTATGGAGATTTGATCAGATCCTGAAAAGTAGGACTGGGTGCTGTCTTACCCAGATTCTGCTGAACAGTGGGTCCTTTTGGTGTGATAGGTCTTTTAGGGGCATTGGCAGCCGTCTGGGTAGTGGCTTTATACAGGATGGTGTTATCATCCACCCATGTATAGGAAAGCCCAAGTACCGTATTCACCGCCTGCTTATTGATCTTAGTAGCTTTTTTGGTAGCGATATCAATCACGTACAGATCCACTTTGCTTCCGGTAGTATTCGTAAATGCGATCTTGTTTTCAGAAGGGCTCCAGCTGGTATTACCTGCTAATAGATTAGCGGGTAGACCTTCTACCGAAAATTCCTGGTTAGACTTGATATTCTTCAAACGGAAATTGTTGATGAATGTTTGTCGGCTTGGGGAAAAATTATTCGGGTTCAGACGTAAACCCGCAATGCGGTTCTCCGGTTGTCCTAATTCTTCCACAGTTGGATAGGAATTACGTTCACTTAATAACATCCATTCAGCTTTACTGTCGATACGAACAGCAGGAGTGGGTTTAGCCAGTAAGAGATCGGCAATGTCTTTGGGTGGTGTTTGATAGCTTACTGCATCCTGCCCGAATAAAAAGGCGGATACAAAAATGAAGCAGCACAGCAGGCTGATGTGTTTGAGGGTTCTCATAGTAGTTTAGTTTGTATGGTAGAACAGTTATTGGTAAACTCTTACGTAATCTATCTCCATTTTTTGCGGAAAGATCTTTTCATTTACCCCTTCTTTGCCTCCCCAGTCTCCGCCAACAGCAATATTCAGTAAGAGGTAAAACGGTTTGTTGAATGGCCATGCAGTATTACCCGTATGTTCATTCTTAAAAGTAAAATAGGGTTTCTTATCAATCAACATAGTGATACTTTCCGGATTCCATTCAAGGGAATACACATGAAATGCTTCACTGCAATCCGGTAAAGAAGTGGTAGCCGTTTTTTGCGTACCGATACTGTGAAAATATTTCCGGGTATGTGCCGATGCATGAATTACGCCCTGGTTATAACCTACATGTTCCATGATGTCTATCTCGCCATCATCCGGCCATTTCAGGGGTGTGGATGAACCCAGCATCCAGATAGCAGGCCAGGTACCAAGACCTTTGGGTAATTTGGCACGAACATCAATATGGCCATACGTAAAATCATATTTTCCCTTTGTAATAAGTCGTGCAGAAGTATATGCACTCCTGTACAGGGTTTCTTTTCTCGCTTCGATCACCAGTGATCCATTCTCAACCCGTGCATTACTCAGTTTTTTACTGGTATAGTATTGCAGTTCATTATTTCCCCATCCTTCACCACCTACATCATAGCCCCATTTGGTAGAATCGGGCAGGCCCGTATAATTAAATTCATCATTCCAGACCAGTTTTCGCTTCAATTGTGCGGCAAGTGAGCCAGTAAGAGAGGGGATTACAATGGATCCGATCAAAACAAACCATATTTTCTTCATAGGGCAATCCATTTAGGGATGAGCAAGTTACTTATAAAAAAGGCAGTTTTTAAGGGCTTTACAGACGTCGTGAAAAAATATTTGCCGGTAAATGCAGATGGCTTTACTTTTGTGACTCATTATGAAAGTACTGGTACACATACATCACCATCATTTCTTACCCCTGGGGTAGGCTGTTGGTGTTTTGTGCCTGTTGCAATAAAACATTAAAGGGCTTACCTCATTGGTAGGCCCTTTTTCTTTAACCCCCATCCCTGAAGGGGGGTATTTTTCTTCAGGGAGAAAATATCGCATAGCGATCGAAGTATGAAAGACCTTACAACAAACACACCCGGAGCAGAGACCGTGAAACTCAAGTTAGCGATCCAGAAAAGCGGAAGACTGCATGATGACTCCATCAAATTGTTAAAAGAATGCGGGATAGATATCAGTAATGGTGTAAACAAACTGAAAGCGGAAGCCAGTAATTTTCCGATCGAAGTATTTTTTCTGCGTGATGATGATATTCCGCAATATGTGGAAGATGCAGTGGCAGATATTGGCTTTGTTGGAGAAAATGTTGTGTATGAGAAAAAGAAGAAAGTGGATGTAGTTGAAAAACTGGGTTTTGGTAAATGCCGTCTCAGTCTTGCGATCAGAAAAGGGGAAGAATATACAGGCCCACAATTTCTGGCAGGGAAAAAGATCGCTACCAGCTACCCGGTGATACTGGGTGATTACCTGAAAACACAAGGTGTATCTGCTGAGATCCATGAGATCAGTGGCAGTGTAGAAATTGCTCCAGGTATTGGTCTGGCAGATGCCATCTGCGACCTGGTGAGCAGCGGTTCTACCTTATTCATGAATGGGTTGAAAGAAACAGAGTCGATCCTGCAATCACAGGCTGTATTGATCCGTTATCAGCAACTGGAAGCCGCCAAACAACAATTGCTGGACCGCCTCATGTTCAGGATACAGGCCGTTAAAAAAGCCAAGAATAATAAATATGTATTGCTTAATGCACCCAATGCAAAACTGAAAGAGATCATTGGTTTGTTACCCGGTATGAAAAGTCCTACAGTATTGCCCCTTGCAGAAGAAGGCTGGAGCAGTGTGCACAGTGTGTTGAATGAAAATGATTTCTGGGATATTATTGAACAACTGAAAGCTGCCGGGGCTCAAGGGATTTTGGTAGTGCCGATTGAGAAAATGATTGTGTAACGGTGAATCCGTGAGTGGTGAGTCGT
>CANGOX010000041.1 GCA_947455605.1 Chitinophagaceae bacterium | reverse complement strand
TCATTCCGGCTGTGTCTACTTTAGTTCTTTCTTTTATAAGATTACAAAGGAGACACAGGTAACGAAAAACACTACCGGAAATTTGTCATACATCTATCCAAGCCTTTCCTTTGAAAATATAATTTGTTTATGAGCAATCCCATTTGTTTTTATAAAGATCACTTTCTTCCTTTAACGGAAGCAGGGTTTCCGGTAACGGATCTAGGTGTGCAAAGAGGGTATGGTATTTTTGATTTTTTGCGGGTAACAGAAAACAAGCCATTGTTTATTGATGACCATCTGGAACGGTTGTATCATTCAGCCAAAGAAATGCGGCTGCCTTTATCTTATGAGAAAGTTGCGTTGAAAGAACTCATTCAGGAACTGATCAAACAGAATGATCTGCCGTATTCGGGAATCCGCATCCTGCTCTCGGGTGGCACTTCACCCGATGGGTATAAGATCATCGATCCCAACCTGGTAATGATACAACAACCCATCACGCCACCGGCAGATGAGATAGATATAAAAGGCTATAAGCTGGTTACCTATGCACACCAGCGACAGATGCCACATGTAAAAACAACCGATTACCTGATGGCGATCTGGTTACAACCATGGGTAAAAGAACAAGGTGCAGATGATGTGCTGTATCATCAAAACGGAATGGTGAGTGAATGCCCGCGGTCTAATTTTTTTATCGTTACAAGAACGGGAACAGTGGTTACGCCCGGCAGAAACATTTTGGCAGGCATCACACGCAAACAGTTGTTAGCAATGGCAGCGGCACATGGGATTACCATAGAGGTCAGAGATATTTCGCTCGATGATCTTTGGAATGCCAGCGAAGCGTTTATTACCAGCTCCACTAAAAGGCTGATACCGGTACATACGATTGATGATCTTCAGCTGGACCCCATTAAAGAAGATTCGGTAACCGCAGAACTGTATCGTATTTTCCTGCAAAAAGAAAAACAGACGATTCATAATGCTTAGAGCCGTATTTATTCCAAAACATTCGTTGCTCCTGAAAAAGATTTGTATGGTAAAAAGAGAATAACAATTGATCATTGTCATCCTTCTCATATTTAATGATATCCTGCATATTATATCCTCCAAAACCTCTGCTTCAACATGGGATATCATTGATCGCGTTTTGTTATTATACGTATTGGAATCAACTGCTTTCATCAGGATGCTGTAATTTGTAGCCAATGCACATTCCTTCCGGTTATCATATGTACCCCTGTGGAGATCATGCCCTTACTATTGAGTGGGGGAGCACTATTGATATATCTGTTAATAAATCGGTTATTGCATTATTCTGTGTTTTACAAGAGGCGAATATAAAAGGGGTAAAAGATATTATTCCTGCCTACAATTCTGTTACGGTTGTGTATGATACTGCCCTTTTAAAAAAATCGTGTTCAACAAAAACGGTTTACGAGTGGATGAGCAGACAGATCGGAAAACTGATTGATAGTTCGGTGATCGATACTGAAAAAAAGCCGAAGCTGGTTCGTATACCCGTATGTTATGATCTTTCCCTTGCGCCGGATCTGGCATCTCTGGCAGCAGAACATATGCTTACGATTGAGGAAGTAGTGAAACTGCATATGGGTAAGATCTATCGCGTATACATGATCGGGTTCTTACCGGGCTTTGCTTATATGGGATCAGTGGATGAAGGAATTGCCACACCCCGGAAAGTAAACCCACGCACCAATGTACCTGCCGGCAGTGTAGGAATTGCCGGCGAACAAACAGGTATCTATCCTTTTGATTCACCGGGGGGGTGGCAGTTAATAGGACAAACACCCCTAAAAATGTTTTCGGCTAATCAGGCAGAACCCTGTTTGTTACAACCGGGAGATGATGTGCAGTTTTATCGGGTTACCATACTTGAATTTGAAAAAATAAAAGCAGATGTCGCTACGCATTCTTAAAGCAGGTTTGTTTGATGCGATACAGGATACGGGCCGTTATGGGTACCAGTATCTGGGGATCAATCCCGGCGGAGCTATGGATATCACAGGTATGAAACTGTCCAATGCATTAGTTGGCAATGATCTGAATGAAGCAGTATTGGAAATGCATTTCCCTGCTGCAGAAATTGTATTTGAAGAGCAGATGCTGATTGCATTGGGTGGCGCGGATCTTGGTGCTGAGATCAATGGAGAAGCTTTGCCGATACTGCATCCCATTATCATTCAAAAAAATGCAGTTTTGCAATTCAGGAAAAATGAAACGGGTGCAAGGGCTTATTTAGCCGTGAAAGGTGGATATCAATCTCAAACATGGTTGCATAGTAACAGCACGCATACCAGAGCCAGAGCAGGTGGATTAGAAGGAAGGGCTTTGCGAAAAAATGATCAGATTCTTACCAAACAAATATTTTCAGGTTCGTTTCAAGGGAACGGGAAACTGTTTACGGTTCTTCACTGGAATGTGAACCTTGCCGGATTTTATCTGAAAGATGCGGTCCGTTTTATTCCCGGTGCAGAATACCATGCGCTGAATAAATTATCCCAACAAAAACTGGAAACTGCCGGTTTTTCTATCTTACCGCAGAGCGACAGGATGGGTTATCGATTAAAAGGTGATGCGCTTTCAATTCAATCACCCAAAGAAATGATCTCAACGGCTGTGCCAAGAGGTACGATCCAATTGTTGCCCAATGGGCAGCTGATCATTTTAATGGCCGATCACCAGACAACAGGCGGATATCCGAGAATAGGGCATGTGATCAGTGCGGGTTTTGCTGCGCTTGCACAGATGCGTGCCAGTGAAAAGATCCGTTTTCAAAAAACAGAACTTGCTGAAGCGGAAACTTTGTTACTGGAACAGGAAAGGAATTTGCGGCAACTGCAAAATGCCTGTAACTTTCGTTTACAGGAATACCTGGCTGTTTATCAAAAGTAACTATGCGCATAATAGATCTCAATTGTGATATGGGTGAGGGGTTGACAAATGATGCATTTCTGATGCCCTATATCAGCAGTGCCAACATCGCATGCGGTTATCATGCCGGTGATGAGACCATTATGAAACGTACAATAGAACTTGCTATGTTTCATTCAGTGGCTATTGGAGCGCACCCCGGGTTTGCGGATAAAGCTAATTTTGGCAGAACAGAAATGCCATTGTCTTCAACAGAAGTATATGAGCTGGTAACTGATCAGATAACTCTCTTACAGAGAACGGCTTTTATATTTGGCACAAAACTGCATCATGTAAAACCGCATGGGGCCTTATATAATATGTCTGCAAAAGATCCGGTATTGGCCGGTACGATCGCAAGAGCGGTATTTGATGCAGATCCGAAATTGATCTTATTTGGGTTAAGTGGCAGTCATTCAATTACAGAAGCCCTTAAAATCGGACTGTCAACTGCCAGCGAAGTTTTTGCCGACCGCACTTATCAAAATAACGGAAACCTCACCCCAAGAAATCAACAAAGTGCGCTGATCGATTCGGATGAAAAATGTGTGCAACAGGTTTTACAGATGATAGAACAAAATACAGTTACAAGTATAGATGGAACGATAGTACCCATCGTTGCAGAAACGATCTGTTTACATGGTGATGGCCGACATGCGGTAAATTTTGCGGCTTATATTTACAAAACTCTTCAAGAAAAAAATATTGGCATCAAAAGCATCTAAATATAATCTCTTTGGTGGTGTAGGGTTGGGGGCTGCTTTCCTTATGGCCAATTCATCTATTGGCCCGGGCTTTCTTACGCAAACAACGGTTTTTACCCAGCAGTTACTTTCCAGTTTCGGTTTTGTGATCCTTGTTTCATTTATACTCGATATTGGTGCACAGGTAAACACCTGGCGTATTCTCACTGTTAGTGAATTAAGGGCACAGGATCTTGCTAATAAATTATTGCCCGGTCTGGGTTATTTTATTGCCGCATTGGTTGTGATGGGTGGGTTCTCATTCAATATCGGCAATCTTGCGGGTTGCAGTCTGGGCGTAAATGTGTTAACCGGTTTTTCGTTTCAAACGGGAGCGATCATCAGTGGCGCTGCTGCATTGCTTCTTTTCTGGATCAGGGAGATCGGATCGATGCTGGATAATTTTACCAAAGTGTTGGGAACGTTAAAAATACTGTTGACACTGATCATTGCCATCAGCTCACACCCTCCCCTAATGCAGGCTTTACATCACACTTTTGTTCCCGAAGTCATCAGCTCAAGAGCCATCATAACCATTGTGGGCGGAACCGTTGGTGGGTATATTACTTTTTCAGGTGCCCATCGCTTGCTGGATGCCAACATAAAAGGGAAGGAACATATAGCCGAAGTGAACAAAAGTGCCGTAAGCGGTATTGTGATTTCGGGGGTGATGCGTTTTATCCTGTTCTTTGCCATATTGGGTACGCTTACGCATGGAGCGGTACTTGATAAAGAAAATCCATTGGCCAGTGTGTTCCGTTTTGCGGCAGGTGAATTTGGATTCCGGGTATTTGGTATCGTGTTATGGAGTGCCGCTATTTCTTCTGTGATAGGTGCTTCTTATACGTCTGTTTCTTTTTTAAAAACCTTTCATCCGGTTCTTGCAAAATATGAAAGGTTGTGCATCTCTGTTTTTATCATCATAACCACAATACTGTTCGTTATTATCGGAAAACCCAAACAGCTCATGTTACTGGCAGGATTGGTTAACGGGTTGATATTACCTTTTGCATTGGGTGTATTGCTCGTGGCTTCTGCCAAACCAAGATTAATGAACGGTTACAAACATCCGGTTTGGATGCAGGCCGCAGGCTGGGTAGTGGTACTGGTAATGGGATGGATGGGTTACTTAACGATTGCCGACTGGTTGAGGAACTGATTGTTTTAGTGCCCTGACTGTATTCTTAATTTCGGACAGCATTTAGCAATAGAGTTGCATTTGCGTTTTCATCAACTGCATCGGTTTCGATTTTATGGAATAATTCAGTGAAATTATCTCTGCCGTGCAAGCTCTTAAGGTAGGATTTATCGTAATAGAGCAATAATATAGCGAAACACTCTTTGATCTCGTTTTCTATCAAATGGCCAATGGCTGTTTTTGTTTCCAGGCCACCCAATCTTTTTTTGATACGCACAATGGCATTCAACAGTTTCTCTTTCTCTAATTTGCCATAGCCTTTTACGATCCAATCCAGTCTTGCATCAAAATGGATATCCAAAAAATAAAGTTTCTTTGTTCGCATGGCTTTGAAGAAAACGGTAGGAATATTTACTTCGCCGATCCGCTGACTTTCATCTTCAAGCCAGATAGGAGAATCGGGTTTTGGGCCCTCTGTTATTCTCTTTAATTCCCCGGCCAGTAAATTCTCGAACATCTCTTGAGAGGGTTGTGCCGGTTGGCCAATATTTCCAAATGCAGAACCCCTATGGCAGGCAAGTGCCTCGAGATCGATAACGTTCTCACCTTTTTTTGTGAGGGTATGCAACACCTCTGTTTTGCCGCTTCCTGTATATCCTCCCAACATGTTTATCGGATAGTCCTTTTCAAACCTTTCCAATACCCAATTCCGATAGGCTTTATATCCGCCAACCAATGTGTATACTTTAAACCCATACAGATCAAGCAACCAGGCAACTCCGGCACTTCGCATACCGCCACGCCAGCAATGCACAAGAACAATATTTTTATCGCGTATAAATTCCGACTCTTTACTCTTAATGATCCCTTCCACCGTTTCCACCATTTTCACCATCTTCACGCCAAAATAATCCAATCCCAGTTTAATGGCTTTCTGCTGACTCTCCTGTTTATAGGCCGTGCCAACCACTTTTCTTTCTTCATCAGAAAACAGGGGAAGGCTGATGGCGCCCGGAATACGTGCATGCGCAAATTCAGCCGGACTGCGAACATCCAATACAGGATGCTCCTTTGCGAGCGCTAAGAATTCTTCAATAGTTAATCGGGTAATGGCCATCCTTACAAATGTAAGCGGAGTTTTTTGTAACTTTTGCGTGTGAAACAAATACTCATCATCCGGCATGCGAAAAGCAGCTGGGCATTGGCCGGTCAGGAAGATTTTGACCGTCCCCTCAATGACAGGGGGCAACGTGATGCACCTATGATGGCCCGAAGAATGCTAGACAAGGGTGTTTCCATTCATGCTTTTGTATCAAGTACGGCCAATCGGGCTATTACTACAGCCGGATATTTTGCGGAAACATATGGTGTGTCCAAAAAAGATATCAGGGGGATAAAAAAGTTATACCATGCCTACCCCTCTGTTTTTTATGAAGTGATCAATAAACTGGAGGATACTATCAGCACGGTTGCCTTGTTTGCCCATAACCCCGGAATCACAATGTTTGTGAACGAGCTTACACAAACAAGAATTGATGATATGCCCACTTGTGGCATATTTGCCATACAGGCAGATATTTCCAACTGGAAAGATTTTGAAGATGGGAACAAGACATTCTGGTTCTTTGATTATCCCAAACTCTGATCGGGTGCTTTCTTTATGTTGGCAAGATAAACCCCGGTAAAGATCAGGATAGCTGCAACCCCTTTGATAATACTGAAATGTTCGCCTGCAAAAAAGATCGCGATCACTGCTGCAAAAACAGGCTGCGTATAAATGTAGGCACCGGTTGCAGAAGGGCCGATGATAGAGATCCCATACACATTTAATAAATAAGCAAGGAACGTAGCACCAATGGCTACAAAAGCCAATCCCGCCCAATGCGCCGGAGTAAATACACTCCAATCTGTATGGATAAATTCAGGCATCCCAAACGGAAGTATGATAATAGCTCCAAACGTAAACATCCAGCGCAGTACCTGTATGCCGCTGTAAACAGCCATTAAAGGCCTCACCAATACAAGGTAGAATGCATAAGAAACAGCATTGATGAGTACAAGAATATCGCCCAGTAATACATCGCTGCCACTGTGGCTGCTGTCTTTCAACAATATCAGCATAGCAGCACCACCAATACCTAATAGTAAACCGGCAAATTTTACCAGCGAGAATCCTTCTCTTAATAACCAGGCAGCGATCAGTGTAATAAAAATGGGTGTTGCCAGTGATAACAGCGCACTGTGAATAGGGGTGGTGAGCGATACACCTTTGATAAACAGGATCTGGTTGATCACAACCCCGGTTAAACCGCATAAGAGGAATCGGGGAATATGCTTTCGCTGAATGTTTACTTTGCCGGGTTTGAACAGAAATAACCCCCAGAACAAACCCAAACTCGCCAGTATCCGAACCACATTCAATGCATACGGATGAATTACCGAAGGCGTAATGTATTTAACCACTGCATAATTGCCGCCAAAAATAAAATTAGCACTAAGTACGGCTATATGGGCTTTGGTGTTTCTGGTCATGGATGGTAAAGGTAATTGCTATCATGTAAATGTTGAGTGGTGAGTATATTAAGCTAATCAATTACTCATGACTTACTACTCACAGCGATCTCTTCAACAAATCTGCGAGATCCCCATTATGAAAGAAGGGCAATTCCGGAACACTATATAAAACCTCTTTCGCTTTTAAAAAATCTTGGGCACAATTCAGTTGATCCTGGGTGGTTGTATAGCAGATCTGTTTTTCCTTCAGTTGGATGGCCAGGTATTCCTGTTCTGTTTGTCCGGGTGTAGGTATCACCAGCATTTTCTTTTTGAGTGATAAAAGTTCCATCACAGAAGTATATCCTCCCCGGCATACAATAATATCCGCTTGCAATAATACCTGTTGAAGTTCTTCGCCAGGTAAATGATTCTTTACTTCCACATTATCAGGAACGGTAAGGGTTTCCTTGCTTCCTGGTTTACCCCTGATCAATAATATTTTTTCTTTGATGGATGCCGCTTCAGCAAGGATCTTTTCTTCCAGCATACTTCGTTGTGGCTCGGGCCCGGAGAGCAGTATGCAGTAATCATATTTTTTTATTTCGGATTGCCATTGAAACCTTGAAAGTAAACTGATGTACTGTACAGAAATCTTTGGTAATCGGAGAGGGTGTGATAAGATTCCACCAATGTTCCCTTCGCCAGCTAAATCCGGAACCCAACAAGCGGTGAACTGATTAATGAAATGATAATTCACTGCCTGCATTATTTTTTCCATCCACACAAAAGGGGCTTTGATGGTAAGCTGGTGGGTAATAAAAATGCAGGGTATTTTTTTCGTATGCAGGCCAAAACGGTTATCGGATATCACAAGGTCAATATTGTGGTCATCAATGAGTTTGTCTAACCATCGGTTCTCGGCTCTGATCACTCCATATACCCTGGGCACCTGCATCAAAAGTGTAAACAGAAAACCCCATTTACTGCGGCTGTAACGGATATGATAGCCGGCAAGTGGTACAATCTGCAGCAAAGGAAATTCGCTCTGCAACAGGTTGGCCTGTGAGCCTTCTCCGGCCAATATCACTTCATATCCATTGGCTATCAATGCCCTGATAATCGAAATATCGCGTGTGGCATGGCCAAGCCCCCAATCGAGGGGAGCTACCAATACCTTTTGTATGTTAAAATTGTTTGTCAAAGTGGATAAGCTGTGCCGATTAAACTGTAATGTAGTATTTTAGATTTTCAGATCATGAAATCGAAAATAAACCAAATCATCATTTTGTTGTTATTACTTTCTGTAGCAGGGAGCTCCTGTAGTGTTTTTCATAAGAACAAAGGAACTGCTTTCTGTGGCTGCCCCAATCATAAATAAGTTGTAAACGGTTACTGCATGAATGATTCGAACAGAGATCTGCTGGTATTGTCAAGTACTGACCATCTTACTGAGGAAGAAATGGATCGTCAGGTACTGCTCTTAAACAAACTCCTGTACGAGATCGAAACATGGAATACTTTCAATACGGTAAATGAGATCATTAATATCAATCGCCACAAGATCATCCGCAAACCTCACCTCGTAGAAAAAGAACTGCGTGAAAAGAGGATCAAACCTTTTGTATTTACCTGTAATAAGAATTAATTTCTTGCAGTTGGAAGAATAACCCGGGTTAAAACGCTCATCGTTTGCTGATCTTATTCATGCTGATATTTCTTTGCAGCGCACATTTGAAACGGCTCACCTGTTTACTGCAACGCATGCTATGTTTGGTTCGTCTTCCTTCCATCCGCTTTCTCCACATACGAAAACTGGAGGGCTTACTGTTTGCCCTCATAAATGCGATCACTTCTTTTTCTGATATGCCAAATTGAAATTCAATCGCTTCAAAAGGTGTACGGTCTTCCCATGCCATTTCAATGATACGGTCTATGTCTTCAATGGTAAGCAGATTCATTAGAATAATTTAGGGTTTTATAGGTCAAGCATTGCTAAGAAATGATCAGCATTAGATAGATGTTGTTGTTGTTTCTCTTGAGACATTTTATCAAAGGTTCCTACCAGCATTCCAAGGCGTGGATTTTGCAGGAAAAATTTCCGATGCGTATGCATAAAACGCCAGAACAGCCCATCCCATATAGGCTGCCAATCACCCTTTTCATAGTCGCTCATTTTCATTAAATAATTGCTGCCGCTGATATAGGGCTTGGTGGTCATTAATCCGCCATCGGCAAACTGCGTCATTCCATAAACATTAGGAACCATTACCCAATCATACGAATCAATAAATAATTCCATGAACCAACGGTATACCTCATCAGGGTCAAATTCGCAGAGTAACATGAAATTGCCTAATACCATTAATCTTTCAATGTGGTGGCAATATCCGGTTTCCAGTATTTTTTGAATAGTAATATCAACAGGGGGTATTCCGGTTGTTCCTTTCCAGAAACTTTCCGGAATTTTTCGTTTGAATTGCCAGTAGTTGGTTGTTCTTTGTTTGCTGCCCTCGCGAACATAAACAATGCGGATAAATTCGCGCCAGCCGATAACCTGTCTGATAAAGCCTTCCAGTGAATTTATGGGAATATTATGTTCAGCTGCCTGCGCTAATACCTTATTTACAACCTGTTGAGGGGTAAGCAAACCGATATTGAGCATTGGTGTTAAACCGGAGTGATAGAGCAGGAACTCTTTAGCTACGATGGCATCTTCATAATCACCAAATTTACACAAACGGGTTTTGATAAAATCCCCGAGCCATTGTTCTGCTTCCTGAAAAGTAGTGGCAAAAAAACAAGGCCCTTCCGCCGTTCCATAATTATCCTGGAAATGGGTGTTCACATAAATTTTTGCCTCCCCGATGAATATATTGTTTTTGGGAAGGGGGATAACAGGAGCTGTCTCTTTTTTGGGAAACTTTAAACGGTTGTCTGTATCAAATGTCCATTTACCACCTAACGGATTGCCATCAGGGGCAAGTAATATATTTCTCTGTTTTCTTTGATGCTTATAAAAATCGGTCTGGAAATAGGTTTTCCGATTATTGAAATAAGCGGATCCTTCATCCGGAGTGTTTAGAAACCCCGGCGAGGGATTGACCTCCAGATTGATAGAATGTTTTGTACAGTTTTCTGTGACCCGTTTAGATAGCCAGTTATCTGCAGGGTCTGCCATATAAATATGGCTGATTCCCAGCTTTGCCAAAAATGCGATCAGTGAGCGAATATCATTTCTTTGATCAATTGTTTCAATATAGTTAACCTGATAGCCCTGTGTTTGCAGCCATTGATGGTAAAACTGCATAGAGGCGCGGTGGAGCACCAGCTTTTTTTTGTGAAAGGGATATTGTCTGAAGAACAACCATTCTTCTACAAGATAAACAGGTCTTTCTTTTGTTAAAGAAGGATGTTCCTTGAAAAGTTGATGTGGAAATATTAGCGTAATGCCATGCATGTGTCATGTAACAATCGCTGCAGGCTATTGTTTATTCTTTTCGGGAAAACAGTTGTGTAAAACCGAGAAGGTTTATTACTTTAATTTTTGAAGCGCATTTTCCAGTTTTAACAGCATCTCAGGAATCTCTTCTTTCTTACTCGTTCCCACACTTAACCGATACCAGGGGCTTTTACTTCCACCGCCAAATGCAGAGAAAGGAACTACTGCCAGTTTGGCTTCACTTAAAATATAGGAGGTAACATCGGCCTGTGTTTCTAAAATTGTTCCTTCAACAGTTGTTTTTCCAACAAGGTCAATTTTGATAGTGAGATAAATAGCAGCTTGTGGTGTAACCGAATCAACGGAGTATCCTTTTTCCTTTAATGCAATAAAACCATTGTGGATGTTGCGTAATCTTTCTTCTATCTCGGCTTTAAAATGTGTAAGGTATTTTGCGATCGCCTCTTTCTGTACCAGGTATTTGGCTACGGCTTTTTGTTCAGCCATGGGTGCCCATGCGCCTAAATGACTAAGTATCGCTTTCATTTTAGCGATCACGGTTTCTGGTCCTAAAGACCAGCCTACCCGAACCCCGGTAGCGGCAAACACTTTGGAAATGCCATCTACAAAAATTGTATAGGCTTTCATTTCCGGTCTGAGTGATACCGGGTTAACATGTTCTGTATTTCCGTAAGTTAATGTCCAGTACATCTGGTCAAACATCAGGTATAATTTCTTTTCTTCTTCACCGCGTTGTTTGTTCTCTTCCAGTATCAGGTCGCAGATCTCGGTCAATGCATTTTTAGAAAGAGTGGTTCCTGTTGGGTTCTGCGGGGTGCAGATACAGATCAGCGTAGCGCCTTTGATATTTTTGGCAATATCATCAGGTGTTGGCATGAAATCATTTTCCGGCTTGCATTCGATCACACAATGCTCACCATCTGTCATGTGTACATAGTGATTATTATTCCAGGAAGGAACTCCGTAGATCACTTTATCTCCTTTATCAACGATCGCTTTAAAAATAGTGTAGATCAAAGGGCGTCCGCCGGATGCGATCTGGATCTCATTAGGCGAATACTCCAGTCCTTCCCATTCTCTAATAAATGAGGCAACAGATTTACGAAGGTCCAATACACCCTCTGCTGCGGGGTAACTGGTATTGCGTTGCTGATAAGATTCGATGATGAGTTGTTCCAGTTCTGCAGGAATCGGAAATACCTGCGGATCAAAATCACCGATCGTGAAATTGTATATTTTTTCGCCATTGCGGATACGCTCGCTGATCATGTTCCCGAGTTTCACAATTTCGCTTCCGATGAGGGTGCCGGCTAGATGACTGAGTTTTGGTTGGCTCATAAAAAAGATTTCGGGTGCAAAATTACAGGATTGCCAATGGGGCGGGCCGAATTAATTGGCAATGTGCGGAATTATGGCAATTGAGTGACAAAAAAAGGTTGTCAACGGTCGGGTCGCTGGAGCGACCTGAACGATGACAACCTTCGCTAAATCTGATAAAACTAAATAAAATTAACAGCGCCAAGTGTTCAGGTCGCTTTAGCGCCCCTACCGCTTGACGACCGCTGGCTACTCAATCGGTTTATAATCTTTAAACAATTTAACCGGTGTACTTTCTGCGAGTGTACGGTATTGTTTCCATCTGCCTTCAAAGAAACTGTTGGCTTTTTTGAGAACATCGGCTACCATATTCTCAGCATCCACCATTAAACGTTCTTCCTGAGCGCCGGGTATTACTTTCTTTCCCATTATATAAGAACGGGCTTCACCCATCACACTGTTCACGGTTACCTGCGGAATATTTCCGTAACCTTGTTTCTCCTGTGTTTTACCGTTTAATTGTTCACGGATAGATTTGATACTATCAGCCATGGCCTTACCTGTTTTACGCAGGGTGTCCACTTGTTTCGGATCCATACCGCTGAAATTGGCTTCTATCTTTTTGATGATATCATCGGCTTCTGTTAAACGGTCAACCAGGTCAACCAGCTTTAATGAGCTTTTATCCATTCTTGCACCTGCTTTGCGTATGGCATCCCTAACTTCTTTGGAAACCGGTGCATTGGGGTCGTCGTTCACAACCACCATCATGCTATCGCTGAGTTCCCTTCCTATACTCAAAACCACTTTGTAAGTGCCGGGATCAACAGGTAAACCACCGGGTTCATCTGCGCCACGACCGCCGCCGCCAAATCTTCCGCCACCACCTCCACCGCCGCCACGGCCACCACCTCCACCGGCCTGGCGAATACCTTTACCTTCCATACCCCAATAGAAGCGGTTATATCCGCTATCCGCTTTGGTACGCAATGAGCGAACCTGTACATTATTGGCATCAAATATTCTTACCATGGCTGTATCGGCTAATTTATTCTTGCCGGTATCTGCAGGGGTTTTATTCACAAAGAAACTCAATGGTGCCCCGGTTCTTTTATTCTCGCCTTCATAACTTCCCCAGATGCTGTATTCGATACCGGCAGCATTTTTAACGTTAGCCTGATATGCCTGCGGTGCATCAAATGCAGTTAGTTTTTTTGCAAAGAGCAGACCTTTGTTAGCCGCCAGTTTTCTGAGGGGGCGGATATCATCCAATATCCATAATGCCCTTCCGAAAGTAGCGATCACCAGATCGGCTTCTCTTTCCTGGATGGTAAGATCATAGGTAGAAACAGATGGGTATCCGTTTTTGAATTGCTGATAGTTGATGCCATTATCAAGACTTACCCATAAGCCCTGCTCGGTTCCTACAAAGATCAGGTTGGGTTCTGTTGGGTCCTGAATAATACACAAGGCATAACCGGTAACTTTCTTTTCATCCACCATTCTGGTCCATGTTTTACCAAAATCAGTTGTACGGAAAATATAAGGTTTCTGGTCGCCGCGGCGATAATCATTGGCAATTACAAATGCTTCGCCTGCATTGTAGCGGGAAGCACGGATCTGCGGGATCCAGGCACCTAAAGGAAGACCCGGAATTTTTCCACGGAAATTGGTCCAAGTTTTTCCGCCATCGGTAGTGAGTTGCACATTGCCATCATCGGTTCCTGCCCAGATCACACCTTCCTGTTTAGCAGATGGTTCAATACAGAGAACGGTACAGTAGTTTTCTGCACCGGTAATATCAATAGAGATGCCACCATTGGTGCTCTGATCGATCTTGGCACTATCATTCGTGGTAAGATCAGGAGAAATAATTTCCCATGATGCTCCTTTGTTAGTACTCTTATTTACAAACTGGCTACCATAATAAATCGTTGCTTTATGAAAAGGGTCCTGTGCTATGGCTGAGTTCCAGTTAAAACGCTGGCGTGTTTTCATATCGGGTCTTGGCGGACGGATATTCCATTCTTCTCCCGTTTTCATATTATACCGGCTCACACTTCCACCCTGGCTCATCGAATACACCCAATTAGGATCTTCCGGATCTGACATCACATCAAAACCATCACCTCCGTTCACACCCTGCCAGTAAGCATTGCGGATGCCACTTCTTACCCATACATAGGCGGGGCCATGCCAGCTGCCGTTATCCTGCAAACCGCCCATTACATTATAGGGGATCTGGTTATCGGTATTGATATGATAAAATTGTCCGAGAGGTAATTTTTCATCAAACTGCCAGGTTTTACCACGATCATGTGTAATGGCAATACCTCCATCATTTCCATCAATAATAAAAGAAGGATCAGCAGGGTGGATCCACCATGCATGGTGATCGGGGTGAATACCGCTGTAAGGGATCACAGTTGTGGGAAATGTTTTTCCTCCATCCTCACTCATCGTGATCGTTTGATTGATATTATACACACGGTTCTCATTCTTTGGATCAACCGCTATATCCTGAAAATAAAAAGCACGGTTGGTAACCACAGCCGCTTCACTGTTTACCAGTTGCCATTTGGCACCGCCATCATCAGATCGGTATAAACCGTTCTTGGTTGCTTCTACCATTGCATAGATCCTGTTGGGTTCATTACGGCTGATGGCGATACCGATACGGCCATAATCGCCTGCCGGTAATCCATCTTCCTTACCCAGTTTTTTAAAGGTCTTGCCTGCATCATAGGTAATATATAGACCACTACCGCTTCCGCCACCTTTCAAACTCCAGGGCGTGCGTTTATGCTGGTACATATTTACAACGAGTTTATTAGGATTGGATGGGTCCATCACCATATCACCCACACCACTGGTATCATTGGTGTGTAAGATGAGTTTCCAGGAATCACCCCCATCAGTTGTTTTATACAAACCTCTTTCCGCATGTTCCATAAATGGATTACCCATTACACCGGCATACACAATATCCGGATTATTCGGGTCGATGATAATGCGGTGGATATTACGGGTTTTCTGTAAACCCATACATTTCCAGGTTTTACCGCCATCCAGACTTTTGTAAATGCCTTCTCCTAAACTGACAGAATTACGCGGATTACCTTCACCTGTTCCTGCCCAAACCACACTGGGGTTACTTTGTGTAATGGCAATAGAACCTATGTTCTGAATTGGCTGTTCGTCAAACATGGGTGTCCAGCTGGCACCGCCGTTTACGGTTTTCCATACACCGCCACTGGCGGTACCCAGAAAGATCTGTTCGGGATTGTTCCATACTGCATCAATGGCTGTTACACGCCCACTCATACCGGCAGGGCCGATATTGCGGGGTTTCAGGTTCTTGAATTGTTTGGAAAGGTCTACCTGCTGGCTGAATGCGCTCAACGATAAAACGATTATCGCAGCGGATAATAAGGTTCTTCTCATAGAATAGTTTGTTTTCGGTCTTGGAAATTCTGAAATAAATACCCAACCACCAAAAGAGTTTACCCCTCTGTACTGCTTCGCGGACATCTCCCCTAAAAGGGGAGAAATGTTTTTGCGAAGCAAAAAACAAAAAAATAAAAATCCCCTACCCCTGCCAGAGGGAGGCCGGGAGGGGGTATATTTAGTTTTTAACTGTGTTCACTTGCCCAAACTATCTGTCAAATACTTCAAAGGATCCCCCCTCCAAACCGGCATCTATGCTGCTGTGGCTGCTTTTCTAACCTATACCATGATCTTCGGATTCAGAAAATCATATACGGTATGTACGTTCGACGGGCTCCGGTATTTTGGATTGAATTACAAGACCATCCTTGTATTAAGCCAGATGATCGGTTACCTGATGGCGAAATTTTACGGGATCAAGTTTATCTCAGAACTCAAACGGTTAGGGCGTTATAAGATCATTCTTTTATTGGTGGGTATTGCCTGGGCGGCATGGTTTTTCTTCGCCATCATTCCTGCACCTTATAATGCGGTATTCCTTTTTATCAATGGGTTTCCATTGGGTATGTTATGGGGTGTGGTTTTCTCTTATATAGAAGGAAGGAGAAGTACGGATTTTATCGGAGCATCACTGGCCGTGAGTTTTATTTTTTCTTCAGGATTTGTCAAATCAGTAGGGGGATGGTTATTACTTGAATTTCATTTATCAGAATTCTGGGTGCCGTTTGCAACCGGTTTGGTTTTTGTATTGCCCTTGTTATTTTTTGTATACCTGATCGAAAAGATACCGCCACCGGATGAAGCAGATATTGCTGCGCGGATGAACCGTACACCGATGTTGGCAGAAGACAGAAAAAAACTGATCCGTAGTTTATTACCTGGTTTAGCAGCCTGTATTTTTATTTATGGTTTTGCCACGATCTTCCGCGATATACGCGATAATTTCAGTGCCGATATGTGGAAGGAAATGGGCTATCTGAACCAACCGGCCCTTTTTTCAAAAACAGAAACACCCATCACCCTAATTGTATTGGTACTGATCGGGAGTATGGTGCTGATCAAAAACAGTTATAAAGCATTGATGCTGGCACATTTGTTTATTGCTATCGGTTTTGCCTTATCCGGAGTCTGCACTTATTTTTTCGTAAACAAACAACTGGATCCTGTTTGGTGGATGACGGCTGTGGGATTGGGATTGTACATGGTATACATTCCCTTTAATTCCGTTTTCTTCGAAAGGCTGATCGCCACATTCCGGTTTACCGGTAATGTGGGTTTTCTGATCTACCTCGCAGATTCATTTGGCTATCTGGGTAGTGTGAGTGTGTTATTAAGCAAAGAGATCTTCAAAGTAAAACTCAACTGGGTTGATTTCTTTTCGAATAGTGTGATGATACTTTCTGTTGTAGGGGTTTTAATTACTTTTTTCTCTGCATATTATTTTGCGAGAAAGAAAATGATGAGTAGTGGGTAGTCAGTAGTGAGTGCATTATGAAAAGCGAATAATTCTATTACTGACTCACTACTGACTACTCACCATTCACTTCTTCTCTGCTTCATATTTCTTCTCCGCCTCTTTCGCTTTTTCAAAATCCAACACAACACCATTGATACAATAACGCAAACCGGTTGGTTTGGGCCCATCATCAAACACATGTCCTAAATGCGATTTGCATCTTCCGCATTCCACTTCGGTTCTGGTCATGCCATGCGAGTTATCAGGAATATAAATAATAGAGCTTTTACTGATCGGCTCATAAAAACTGGGCCATCCGCAGCCACTTTCAAATTTGGTATCACTTTTAAACAAGGCATTCCCACAAACCGCACAGTAATAGGTACCAACGTCTTTCAATGTTTCAAATTTGCTGGAATAAGGGCGCTCGGTTCCTTTTTGGCGCGCTACATAATATACATCGGGCGAGAGGATGTTTTTCCAATCTTCCTCTTTCATCACCACTTTTGCGCTGTCGGTTCTTGAATAAGCCGGGTTCTTCTTTTCGTTACTCATTTTTTCTGTATTGTTTTTTCTGTTTTCATTATTACAACTCTGAAGGATCGATAAAACCAGGAGGATTATCGCTATATATTTCACATTAATTATTTTCATATTTGTTGAAATTACCTGAAATTATGGCCAAAATCCTTTGTTATTATGACGGGATTTGTCCTTTTTCCTTACAATTAACTCTTTTCAAAGGTTTTCGGTTGGTGTTAAATGTTTTTTAAAGTCAAGGCCTTATCTTTGTTCTTCACTTAAGGTTAGCAAGTACATGTTTAATATTATTCTGTTTGGCCCCCCCGGCAGCGGGAAAGGTACGCAAAGCGAAAAACTCATTGCAACTTACGGACTCAAACATTTATCTACCGGCGACCTTTTACGTAGTGAGATCTCCCAACAAACACCATTAGGATTAGAAGCCAAAAGCATTATGGACCGCGGACAGCTGGTGCCGGATGAAGTGGTAGTGGGTATGATCAGTTCTGCATTGGAATCCAATCCACAGGCAAAGGGTTTTTTATTTGACGGATTCCCCAGAACCGTTGCACAGAGTGAGTCTCTGGATAAATTATTAAGCCTGAAGAACACAGAAATAGGGGTGGTATTGGCGCTGGAAGTGGGCGAAGAGGAGTTGGTAAGCCGTTTATTGAACCGGGGGTTAACCAGCGGAAGAAGTGATGATACCAAGGAGTCTGTGATCAGGGCACGTATCACAGAATATAAGAACAAAACAACCGTAGTGGCAGATTATTACAGCCGTTTTAATAAAGTAGTACATGTACCGGGAGAAGGCACAGTGGAAGAAATATTTTCCGGCCTTTGCAGCGAAATCGATAAGCGGATGTCTTTATAACAGAGAAGTTTTTACAACCAACAACCAACTGCGAATCCCGTCATACCAATGGCGGGATTTTTTTGTTGGTCTGGGCGCCGAAGCGACCTGAACGATAAAAAAAATAAGCGTTTAAACTTCAACAATTTATATTCCTTATTCGGTAATCATTATTCGCTGCCCCCTTATCTTTATCAAACAATAGTGAGTCATGATAGATAATAAAGTGCATTTTCTTCAACAGGAATATATTCCACTCTTACACAAATTAACAGCAGATCAGAAAGGGCTATGGGGTAAGATGGATGGACAGCAAATGGTGGAGCATATGCGTGATGTGTTTAAACTGGCCAATGGAAAAATCGTATTGCCGCTGATGAATACCGATCCTGAAAAACTATCTAAGGCAAGGGATTTTATGATGTCGAATGATCCGTTCAAAGAAAATACAAGGGTACCGGTAATGCCGGAAGACCCCCGGGCACATAAATACACCAGCCTGGAAGAAGCGATCTCTCAACTCGAACCGGAATTGAATGATGTGTTTGCGGTGTATGCAACTGACCCTTCTAAAATTTTGATGCACCCAATGTTTGGGGAACTGGATTATGAACAGCAGATCCATTATTTATACAAACATGCCCAACACCATCTGCGGCAGTTTGGGCTGATCCATTAAAATTTCCCCAATACATTTTTCAAACCTACCAATCGTTAGCTTTGTTCTTACACTAAACGATTGACATGTTAACCACTGATAATTATATCCTTGGCCGCTGGATTGCGGGAGATGGGGAAGGACAGGCTTTATACAATGCCGTAACCGGTAGTGTTATTTCAAAAGCTTCTACTAAGGGTTTGGATTTTGCTTCTATTCTCGACTATGCCCGTACCAAAGGAAATCCTGCTTTACGCAAAATGAGTTTTCATGAAAGAGGATTGATGATACGTGCATTGGCCATTCATCTTCGTGAACACCTGGATGAATTTTATCGCGTGAGTTACCAGACAGGTGCTACCAAAGCAGATAGCTGGGTAGATATTGAAGGAGGGATCGGTAATTTATTTTCTTACGCATCGTTACGCAGAAAATTTCCCGATACACCTTATTGCCTGGATGGCGAACATCATCAACTCGGTAAGGCCAATACGTTTATAGGCCATCATTTATTGATTCCCAAAGAAGGGGTGGCGGTACATATCAATGCTTTCAATTTTCCGGTTTGGGGAATGCTGGAAAAAATAGCTGTTAATTTATTGGCAGGTATGCCTGCTGTGGTTAAACCTGCAACCGTAACTTCTTATTTAACCGAAGCCGTAGTAAAACAAATAGCCGCATCAGGGATCTTACCCGATGGTGCATTGCAATTGATCTGTGGCAGCGCCGGTGATATGCTTACCCATGTGGGTTCGCAGGATGTAGTCACTTTTACGGGCTCTGCTTCAACAGGACTTATGTTGAAATCAGGGAAAAGTATATTGGAAGAAAATGTTCCCTTTACCATGGAAGCCGATTCACTTAACTGCATTGTATTGGGTGAAGATGTGGTACCCGGTATGCCGGAATGGGATCTTTTCATCAAAGAAGTAAGGAAAGAAATGACCACTAAGTGCGGACAAAAATGTACCGCCATCAGGAGAATTTTTGTTCCCGAAAATAAAATAGAGGAGGTGCAGATCGCTTTGGGAAAAGCATTGGCCCAAACGGTTATCGGCAATCCCCTGAATGAAAAAGTAAGAATGGGTTCTCTGGCCGGAGAAACACAACGCAGAGAAGTAAAAGAACAGGTACAGAAATTATTAGCTTCCTCTCAGATTATTTATGGATCATTGGATAGTGTGGAAGTAGTTGATGCAGATGCCGGAACGGGTGCATTTATGAGTCCCTTATTATTGTTGAATGAACATCCCTTTACCGGCAAAGAAGTTCATGAAGTGGAAGCTTTCGGTCCTGTATCTACTTTAATGCCTTATACATCTATGGATGAAGCGATCGCTTTGGCTAAGATGGGTAAGGGTTCACTGGTGAGCTCAATTGTAACGGCAGACAAAAACATTGCGAAAGAATATGTATTGGGTGCGGGTATGTACCATGGCCGGATCCTGATCTTAAATGAACAGTGTGCCAAAGAAAATACAGGTCATGGATCTCCGCTGCCTTTATTGGTGCACGGAGGCCCCGGCCGCGCAGGAGGTGGCGAAGAGATGGGTGGAATACGTGGGGTGAAACATTATATGCAAAGAGTGGCTATACAGGGCTCGCCTGATATGATCACTGCAGTGAGTAATGTATACCAGCCCGGCGCAACGGGGAATACTGGCACGATCCATCCTTTCAAAAAATATTTTGAAGAACTGGTGATAGGAGATCAACTTGTTACGGAAAAAAGATTGATCACTTCAGAAGATATTGACAGGTTTGCCGATCTGAGCGGCGATCATTTTTATGCGCATCTTACCGAAACTGATTTTACCGGAACGATGTTTGAAAAACAGGTGGCGCATGGTTATTTTATCATGAGTGCAGCTGCCGGTTTGTTTGTAGATAGCTATGAGAAGAACCCGGTACTGTTGAATTATGGAATTGATGAACTGCGTTTTACCAAACCCGTTTATCCCGGTGCAGAGATCCATATCCGGTTTACCTGTAAAGAAAAAATAAGTCAGGAGAAAAAAGAACCCACCGATATTGATAAAGGCATAGTAAAATGGCTGGTGGAAATGATTGATGAAACAGATGAAATAGTAGGCGTAGCAACGATCTTAACGATGGTAGCAATGCAGGTTCGCTAAGAGAGGAACGAAGGGAAAGAGAGTCTCTTTGGTTCGGGGTCTCTGAATAAGTATGAGATTTTTTTTGCGGCAAATACCTAATCGGCGTAATAGATTCCCTGATTAATTTTGCACTGGCAAGACTCTTTTTCTTCTTTTCTCCGTTTTTCTCTTAGCGAAATAAATGGCACCTAAGGACGCAAATATTATCACTGGTCAGATTCTGGATGCCTGTATTAAAGTTCATTCCGAATTAGGTCCGGGATTATTTGAATCATTATACGAAGAGGTGTTACTTTATGAATTAAGCAAGAGATTGCTTTCAGTTCAAAAACAAAGGGCTATACCGGTAATATATGATGGGATTAAGTTTGAAGATGGATTTAGAGCAGATTTGATTGTAGAAGGATCGGTAATCGTTGAAATCAAATCAGTAGAGCTAGTGGCACCGGTGCATTTCAAACAATTACATACCTATCTCAAACTTTCCGGCCTTAAAAATGGTGTATTAGTTAACTTCAATGTAAATCTTTTAAAAGAAGGGTTTTACAGACGATTTAATAATTTAGGATAATGACAGATCAAGCAATAGAAGCTTACGTAAAAACAGAATACGATAATGGCATAGCTACTATTGAATTCTTTCACCCTCAGAGTAATTCGCTCCCTGGCAAGATCTTGCTTGAACTGACACAAGCTATTGCAACAGAAGGGGAGAATGCAGATACACAACTAATCATACTCCGCTCAGCAGGAGAAAAAGTATTTTGTGCAGGGGCTTCTTTTGATGAATTAGCAGCCATTACCAGTGAAGCGCAGGGCTTGGAATTCTTCTCAGGTTTTGCCAAAGTGATCAATGCCATGCGCAAAGTACCTAAGTTCATCATTGCACGCATTCAGGGCAAATGCATCGGAGGTGGTGTGGGATTGGCCGCTGCAGCAGATTATGCCATTGCCGTAGAGGGATCAGAAATCAAATTAAGTGAACTTGCAGTAGGTATCGGACCATTTGTAGTAGGGCCTGCCGTTGAAAGAAAACTCGGCCTCTCAGCCTTTTCTCAATTAACCATTGATGCCACCATGTGGAGATCGGCAGATTGGGCAAGGAGAAAAGGTTTGTTCGCAGAACTGCATCCTGATGTTGTGGGTATGGATACATCAATCAAACGATTAGCAAATACATTGGCTAATTCCTCACCTGATGCCATGAGCGAGATCAAAAAAATATTATGGAAAGGAACTGAACACTGGGATGAACTATTGAAAGAACGTGCCGCCATCAGTGGCCGCCTGATACTAAGCGATCACAGCAGGCGCTTTATCGAAAAATTCAAAGCTGCGAAACCCTCATCAGCCAAATAAGTGATAACTACAAATGAAGAAACCGGTTTCATTTGATGAAAACAAAGGGCACAATAGATATTGTGCCCTTTGTGGTAATTTATACTGAAGTCTAGAGATCCTCGTATTCGTATAATGGATCTATATGGGTTCCGGCTTTCATTTCAAAAACCGGGTTAATGATTCCATCTTTTAATCCATACACCCATCCGTGCAGGTCGGGTCGCTGTTCATTTTTCCAGGCACGTTGAATAATGGATGTTTTGGCAAGGTGCATTACCTGCTCCTGCACATTCAGTTCTACCAGACGGTCGAACTTTTTTTCTTCATCGTGAAAACCTTCCAGCTCGTCACGGTGCAAACGGAATACATCTTTGATATTACGAAGCCACATGTTCAATACCTGTTTGTAATCGGTGTTGGTCATGGCTGCTTTGATACCTCCGCAACCGTAATGTCCGCAAACGATCACATGTTTTACTTTTAAATGGGTAACCGCATAATCCAAAACACTTAACAGGTTTACATCTGTATGAATAACCAGATTGGCCACATTGCGGTGAACAAATATTTCACCGGGTTGTGTATTGGTGATCTCATTGGCGGGCACACGGCTGTCGCTGCAGCCGATCCATAAAAACTCAGGTGTCTGAATATGGGAGAGACGGTTAAAATAATCCGGGTCATCTTCTACTTTTTCATGAGCCCAGGCTTTATTTTCCAGTAATAGTTTTTCGTATGTTTTCATGATCAAATCGTTTGTGGTTCGTTAATTAATCGGTGCATGGTTTTGTATGGATTTTTTTTGATCTCCACACGGATATTTTTCAAATGCGCATGACAAAGAAAGTTATTTACTTCATCAATCACATCTTTATCTATGAAATCTGCCCTTGTGGCATCAATCATAACAAAAGCATTTTGTGTTACTTCTTCCAGCTTTTGTTTGATGATCGGTTTGTTCAGAAAGGAAACATCTTTCCTCAAACGTATCAGGAAATTGTTTTGATCGTTCACCACCAAAACCGATGAACGGAAATTACTTCTTACCATAAAAAACAATCCTACAAAAATGCCCACTATAATACCAATGAGCAGATCTGTTAGCAAGATAGCTAAAATGGTAACCACAAAAGGCACAAACTGGTCCCAACCCTTGCGGTAGAATTCTTTGAACAAAGATATTTTCGCCAGTTTATAACCGGTAAAAATAAGAATAGCAGCCAGGGCGCTCAAGGGTATTTTATTGAGGAACAACGGAATGAACATCACACACAATAAGAGCAATACTCCATGCATAATAGTGGATACTTTTGTTTTGGCTCCGGCAGAAACATTGGCAGAACTACGCACTACAACTGAAGTAAGTGGCAATCCACCGATCAGGCCGGAAACAATATTACCAATCCCCTGCGCTTTCAGTTCGCGGTTAGTTGGCGTTACCCTTTTTAGCGGATCCAGATTGTCTACGGCTTCAATACCCAATAAGGTTTCCAGACTGGCAACAATGGCCAATGTGCCTGCGGTGATCCATACATCGGGATTGTTCAGGAATCTGATATCCGGGAAAGTAAAGAATGAAAAAAAGGATCCGATATCATTGGCTACCGGCAATGAAACCAGGTGTTTGGTTTCGAGCGCCAGAGAAGGGTTACTGCTTTTTAAATATTCACTGATCAATACACCTGCCAATACCACGATCAATGGCCCGGGAACCAGCTTCAGTACTTTATTCTGTTTGATCCATTTGCTTTCCCAGAAGATCAGGATCAGCAAAGAAACGGCTCCAATGATCACGGCTGCGGGTGTAATAAAACCGATCGCCTGAAACATTTCAGAAAAAGTATTCTTTGTGTCTCCCTGTGCAAAGGTTTCATCTCCTACAAAATCTGCATCATAGCCTACCAGATGCGGAAACTGTTTTAAGATCAGGATCAAACCAATTGCGGCCAGCATGCCTTTGATAACAGAGTTGGGAACATAATCACCGATCACTCCGGCCTTCAGAAAGCCCAATATCAATTGCAATATGCCTGCAATAACCACGGCAAGCAGAAAAGCTTCATATACCTGAAGTTTGAGAATACCGGCCGCTACAATAACTGTGAGTCCGGCGGCAGGTCCACTCACACTTAGCTGCGAGCCGCTTAATAAACCAATAACGGTACCGCCAACAATACCGGCAATAATACCCGAAAATAATGGGGCACCGGAGCCAAGAGCAATGCCCAGACACAAAGGTAAAGCCACCAGTAATACTACGATGGATGCAGGCAGGTCACTACCCGCATGCTGAAAATATTTTTTCATGATGATACGATAAAACTTACAATAAGAAAATAAGGTTGCTTACTCAGATGAGCTTAGCAATTGGGAGGGGGAACATGAATATCACCTGTATGGTTTTGCGGAATCGCATCGGCAGTGTGCAGGTGTTGGGGAGATCGGTTACCGAGGGCTGAAGTGAAACTCAGCTCATGGGTAAAAAGGAAATCATTCTTAAAGAAGGCTTTTCCCATGGGACCATTATCTGTTGAACATCCGTGCGGGATCTCTTCATTGATCTGGTTGCTGAACAATATTCTCCCGATCTGTTGCAAGGGCAGCATTTGTGTAGACAATACCAATAATAAAAAATATGTGTAGATCTTTCTCCGCATGTATAGTCACGAAAATAGGGCAGGAAGATTTGTGAAATTGTTAAAACTTTTTTAACAAATGCTTCTCTGCGGTGATGAAACATTGCATTCACCGCAGAAACACAAAGAACGCAGATTTTTCGCAGAGAATTATATATTCAACCCACCGCAGGCACTCAGTACCTGACCTGTTATATACGAACTCATATCACTGGCAAGGAATAAAGTAGCATCTGCAATTTCTTCGGCACGCCCAAAACGGCCTAATGGAATTTTTTTAAGGAAATCAGCAGCGCCATCTCCATCTTTTAAATAATGCGTCATGTCTGTTTCAATAAAACCGGGTGCAATGGCATTGCAACGGATATTACGACTGCCCAGCTCGAGCGCCACCGATTTGGTGAAGCCGATGATACCCGCCTTACTGGCAGCATAACTGCTTTGCCCTGCATTACCCCTAACACCCACGATCGAACTCATATTGATGATGCTTCCACTTTTTGCTTTCATCATTGGACGGATCACCTGTTTGGTCATATTGAAAATACTTTTCAGGTTGATGTCCATTACTTCATCCCATTGCTCAGGTGTCATGCGAAGCAGCAGGTTATCTTTTGAGATCCCGGCATTGTTTACACAAACATCTATTTTGCCAAATTCTTTCAGCACATCATTTACCAGCGCTTCACATTCTTCAAACACACCGGCATTGCTTTTATAGGCCTTTGCTTTTACACCCAATGCCTGCAATTGGGCTTCCAATGCCGCAGCTTTTTCTGCACTGCTGTCGCTTACATAGGTAAAAGCGATATCACTTCCCTGTTCTGCTAATTTTAAGGCAATGGCGGCACCAATACCACGGGCGGCACCGGTTACAATGGATACTTTTCCTGAGAGTAGTTTCATAAGAAGCGTTTTGTAGAGAACAAATGTAAGACTTCTCTGCTTTATTGTCTATCGGTATCGTTTCTCATATGTATAAAAATGGGAGGCGAAAAGGATACCCGAGAGTCCCAATACCACTAATGGAAGAAAAATACCCGGATTGTATAAAATAATAAAGAAAAGAACGGCACCAGCCATAAATACTATACGGAAATAGCTATCCTGGTCTATATCATTCATCAATAATAGACTATGATAAAAGCTGAGCAAAGCGATTGCCAGTAAAAACAGTTCTACAAAGCCGACTATTGTAAAATGCACAGGATAACCCTTCCATATAAATACAAACTCGGGTAATAATAAGATCGAATAAGTGATCAGCAGTAAACCAAAACGCAGGATCAGCGGAATGGGAAAGCTTCTGCCAAAGGATAAAAATATTTCTTCAAAACTCCTGATATGTGATACAATATTGCAATGCGCCATAGCAACCAACATCATGATCAGCAATATTGGCCGGATATCAGGCAAGTCGGGTTCGTATAAATTGATGAACGCATATAATAACAAAAGCGAAAATAATTTTGTGACCAGCAACATCTGTTTTCTTTCTTTCCAGATAAACCAAAGAGGTATGGTGAAGAGTGGTTTACGGAAAGAATTGAATACCCGGGGTTGAGGAATAGAAATCGTAAGCGATTTTTTCCGGAGATAGAACCTGTAAACAGTTGCAGAGAGAAAGATCATGGTAATATTGGAAAGGATCACGGTTATCATGGAGCCATAGAACTGTTGTTGGGTGGCTATTACTGCTACAACTCCTGCATACACCCATAAAGGCAGGGATAGCTGGATATGCACAAACAGCATATACCGGAACTGTTCTTTATGGGTGAGCGTATTTAATACGATCAGAAAGTTTTGTCTGGGGTCATTTAATTGTTTGATCGTATAGTTGATACATTTGAGTGTATACAATAACCAGATAAATAGGGTACAGGCAAGGAAAACATAGCTTTGTATCATACCCTGGATGAGGGATAAATGAAAGCTGAGTACCTGCGCGGGCACACCAAATAATAGAAAGAACCAGAAAAAGAAAAAACCGGCATTCACCCGGTAAAAGTGAAATACGAGCACACGTTGTAATATATGGTGTGTGATCTTATTCATTGTTCAATATGATTGTTTGACCCGCTGCCAACATGTTTTGAGTAACCGACAAGAACCCCGGCTGAAAAGGCTGGTGCGAAGTGATAATGAATGAAATATCCTTTGCTGAATGTGAGGCATTGATCAACTGACAGATAATGGATACGGCATCCGCATCAACAGTGATCAATGGTTCATCGAGTAAGATCCATTCGGGATCTCCGATAAAAGCCAGCGCCAGACTGAGTTTTTTGAGCATGCCACTTGAGTAAGTGCCCAGGGGTTTTGTGTAGGCATCACTGATATGTAATTCTTCCAATAAACCGAATGCTTTTTTCTCCTCTGTTTTTTTTGTACGGCAGTATAATTGCACCAGGTCTTTTGCAGTTAAAAAATCAGGGTAAAGCGGTTCGGCTTCAGCATAGTTCATCTTTTGCAGGTATTGAACACGGTT
>CANGOX010000040.1 GCA_947455605.1 Chitinophagaceae bacterium | reverse complement strand
CCGATACATCCGCGAGAAAATGAATATTTCTGGGGAGATGCCGATTCGATCGTTGCATTTGCACAAAATAATCACTTAAAGATCCGTGGTCATAATCTGTGCTGGCATAACCAGGCCCCACGCTGGATGTTTACAAATGCAAAAGGGGATACCGTTAGTAAGGAAGTATTGTTACAAAGATTGAAAGAACATATTACAACCGTTGTAACCCGCTATAAAGGAACCATCTATGCCTGGGATGTGGTAAATGAAGCGATTTCAGATAAGCCGGATGAATACCTTAGAAATTCTCCCTGGCTAAAGATCTGTGGCGAAGAATTTATAGCAAAAGCATTTGAATATGCACATGAAGCTGATCCGGATGCCTTATTATTTTATAATGACTACAACGAGATCAACCCCGTAAAAAGAGAGAAGATCTACAAACTGGTAAAAAGCCTGAAAGATGCCGGTGTTCCCATACATGGTATCGGTTTACAGGGCCACTGGGCCATCAATGAACCTTCTGAAGCAGAATTGACCAATACTATCAAGAAATTTGTTAAGCTCGGTTTAAAGATTCAGGTAACTGAACTCGATATTTCAGTCTACAATAAAGAACATGATGCACGTGAGCATAAAACAGCAGATAACAATACTGCCTTTACTCCGGAAAAAGAAGCTGCACAGATAGAAATGTATAAAAGATGTTTTTACGTTTTTGAGAAATATAAGAAACAGATCACCGGAATTACTTTTTGGAATATCTCAGACAGAAGCAGCTGGCTCGATAATTTCCCGGTTCGTGGAAGAAAAGATTATCCATTACTCTTTGATAAGAACCTGCAACCCAAGACCGTTTTTTGGGAAGTTGTAAAAAAGGCAAAATAGACTTTCACTCCTGATCTTTCAGATATACAAAATCAAACCGTGCCTTTGTGCCTTAGTGAGAAAATAAATTCACTCTACGGCACAAAGCCACGGTAAAAGATTTTAATAATCCGATGATCTCTTTTTAAGACTGAATATAATTCTGCAGGTGCGAGATCGTTTCCTGTTGTGTTCGAATGGTTTCCGTTACCAGGTCATTTATAGATATGATACCTGCCAGTCTATGATTTTCAACAACAGGCAGATACCGGATATGATTATCCGACATTAATTGCATACAGGATTCAACTGTATCTGTTAATTGTACCGGAGGAAAATCTTTGGTCATGATCTCCCCTACAGGCGTATTACTGGAATGCCTTCCTTTTAATATAACCTTACGGGAATAATCACGTTCCGTCATGATACCCATAAACTCTTCGTTCTCTTCCACAACAACAGAACCAATATTTTGAGACGACATGATCTGTAGTGCTTCGATCACAGTAGTGTTAGGTGTAACCGTTGTTACCCAATTACCTTTGCGGCGCAGGATATCACTTACTTTTCTCATAAATAGCGGGATTTGAACCTTAAGTTAATTATTTTTCACCGCACTTACAAGAATTGCCAAAATTTCATTTTAGCGCAAAAAAAGACCTGAATCAGCGTAACACCATTGATTTTTTGCAAGGGAAAGGCATATTTATTAAAAATTTAATCTGCAGCTATTTGATAGCAACTGACTGTTTATTAACTTAATGTTTCATTTAAAATATGCTATATGAAAAAAATCTTCCTCGCTTTTACCGCAATGATCTGCCTGGCAACCGCTTCCTTTGCCCAGGACAAAAAAGCAGACAAAGCCAAAGCACCTGCAGCCGCTAAAAAGACAGAGGCTACCGCCACACCTGCTGCCAAACCAGCCGCCGCACCAGCTGCCACCGGCAAACTAAAAGCAGACGGCACACCTGATAAAAGATTCAAAGAAAACAAAGCTGCTGCCCCTGCAGCCGGCCCGTTGAAGAAAGATGGCACGCCTGATATGCGCTACAAAGCAAATAAGGAAGCTGCTGGCAAGAAAAAAGGATAATAGTATGTATAGTAAATAAAAAAGCTGCCCTTATAATTGGGCAGCTTTTTATTTACTCATTTCATTCTCATTTATTTTCTGCAATAGCTTTAGCAGCGATCCAACCACTTGTCCAGGCATTTTGAAAATTAAAGCCGCCTGTAATTCCATCCACATCAATTACTTCTCCTGCAAAAAATATTCCGGGTTGTATCCTGCTTTGCATGGTATTCGGATCTATCTCACTCAATTTAATTCCACCACAGGTTACAAATTCTTCTTTAAAAGTGGTTTTCCCTTTAACAGGATATTCCTGTGCCGTCAGGTTTTTGATCAGCATGTTTTGCTCCTTCGCAGGCATTTCTGCCCAACGGATATCAGGATTGATTTTACTGCAACCCAATAAGTATAGCCACAAACGATTGGGCAGGCCAAATGGATTCTTATGGCCGGTTTTCTGAACCGCATATTCATCACGGAAAGATTGCCAGTCGTTTCTCAGATCAGGCTCCTTATAATCAGGCAACCAGTTTACCAATAAGGTGAAATGATAATTAAGATCAGCCAACTGTCTCGCCCCCCAGGCAGATAAACGCAGGATCGCAGGCCCACTCATTCCCCAATGTGTGATCAGTAAAGGGCCTTCTTCAGAAAGTTTCGTGCCGGCAACTTTTACTGCAGCTTTTTCTACAGCTACACCCATCAGTTCTGTAACCCGATTGTTAGGCATATTGAATGTAAACAAAGAGGGTACAGGTTCTTCTATGGTATGGCCAAGTTTGCGTAACCAATCAAACATGGAAGATTTTGGGTACCCACCGGAAGCGATACAAACTTTATCAGTTTGGAGTTTAGCGTTTACAGTTTGAAGTTCGAACCCATTTTTGTTGGGTGTTACATTCGTCACTTCCGTCTGCATCAAAATATTTATTTTATGCTTATCGGCTTCCTTCAGTAAACAATTGATGATCGTTTGTGAATCATTGGTAACAGGAAACATTCTTCCGTCTGCTTCTGTTTTCAACTCCACGCCTCTTTCTGCAAACCAATTGATCGTGTCCGCTGTGTTGAACCAGTGAAATGATTTCTTGATAAATTTCTGTCCGCGCGGATAACGCTTAACCAGTTCAGGAATTTCAAAACAGGCATGGGTTGTATTACATCTTCCACCACCACTTACTTTTACTTTGGCCAATAATTTATTGGATTTTTCAATGATGGTCACTTTCAGTTCCGGATTCATGCGTGCTGCATTTACTGCACAGAAAAAACCGGCAGCACCTCCTCCTATTACAATTAAACCGTCCCTCCCATCCCCCTGAAGGGGGCGATTGTTTGCAGTAATATGTTTACTTTCTTTTTCCATGTAAAAAATAGTTTCGCTTCTTCATTACTCTACCTTCAGGTGGCTGGGGGATATCAACATCAATGCAGCCATTGTTTCGATCCCATCTCGAAAATTCTTTATCCGCAGATTTTCATTTTCCGCATGCTGGTTATTGTCGTGGTTGGCAATAGGTACGGTTACCGTTTTTGCTGAAAGGATCTGTTCAAAAAGGAACAGCGGTAGGCTTCCACCCATGGTTGGCATCAATACTACCTGTTCACGGGTTGTAGATTGAACTGCTTTAATTACCTGTTGAGCAACGGGCAGATCAAGGGGTGTTCTTTGTGCGTTATAACCTTTCTTTGAAATCACTTTGGCAATTTTTGGATATTGCTTTCTCTGTGCATCGGTGGGCTCATCACGCGTGATATAAAAACCCTGTTTGCGGATATGCGCTTCAACTAATTGTTGTTGTTCAGCATAATCAGTTCCTGGCACCATTCTCAGATCAAGATTGGCAACTGCAATCGTTGGAATAATATTACTTGCCAATTTACCCGTACCTGCACTTTGCATCCCGTTAATATTTAAAGAGGGAAGCATGATAGATTCAAGCAATGATTTACCCTTTATTTCCTCTTCCATAAAACCCAGTTCTTCTTTCATCTGTTCGTCTGGTGGAGGCACGGCAGCTATGGCTTTTTTCTCAGCATCTGTTAGTGGTTTTGCCTTATCATAAAAGCCTTTCACCAGTACCTTACCATCATCTCCTTTCATTGATGCAAGCAGTTTGCTTAGCAGCAATGCAGGATTGGGTGCCCAGTTACCGTAGTGACCACTATGCAATGGACGTTTACTTCCATAAACGGTTACTTCCATACCTGCATCACCACGCGCACCAAAGATCACAGTTTTCTTACCTGATTGATGTACAGGGCCATCGCAAATAACCCAAAGATCAGATGCTAGCTGTGATTTGTATTTTTCAAGTATTTCATTCAGGTGAGGTGAGCCGGCCTCTTCTTCACCTTCAAAAAAGAATTTAATATTAAACGCAGGTGATAACCCATTGGCTCTAATTGATTCGTAAGCAAGCAACATAGCCATTACGCCGGCCTTATCATCTGAAGAACCTCTGCCGGTAATACGCCATTCAGGATCTAAAGTAATTGTCTCAGAAAAATTCACAATTTCATTCTGTTCTTTTACGGCACCTCTGATAATAACAGGCTTGAAAGGATGTAACCCTTTTGCCCATTTGGTACTGTCTACAGGTTGCCCATCATAATGCGCATAAAAGATGATCGTTTGTTTGGCACCGGGTACCAATACTTCTCCATACACAGCAGGCGCTGCATCTTTTGTAACCGGATATAGTAACTGGATATTCTGAATAGAGCGTTCTTTCATCATCTCCATAATCCTTTCAGCATTCAATCGAATATCTGCAGGAACAGAAGGTATATTGGGCATAGAGAGAAATGAAAGGTATTGTTTTACCCAACTATTCTCATGCTGTTCCCGGTAAGCACGAACTTTAAGTATGTCAGGAGATTGGGCGTGCAAAGTAAGCAGGCTTATTGCAAAGAGGATCACGAATACAACTTTCTTCATCTTACTGAATTTATCCGTGTAAGTTACAAAGCCAGATAATACAGTGCTACCCATTTGAACGGATTTGTCAGGGTATCAACCAAATAAAACCGTGCTTTTGTGCCTTGTGTGCAAATTTAATCTCACACAGAGGCACAAAGGCACGGTTAGAACATAGTAAACTCTTATCCTAATAATAGGAACTATTCAGGTTGGCATTTGCTTTTTCTGCAGCTTCAATGATGCTGTAATCGGATAAGATCAAAGCTTTGTTACGTTTAATACAAACATCATGTTCAAAATGAACAGAAGGCTTTCCATCGCGGGTGCGAACGGTCCATCCATCTTCATCAGTAAAAACTTCCCTTGATCCAAGATTGATCATAGGTTCTATAGCCAAAACTAAATTCTCTTTCATTTTGGGGCCTGTACCACGTTTTCCATAATTGGGCACCTGCGGGTCTTCATGCAGGCTTTTTCCCAAACCGTGCCCAACAAGTTCCCTAACAACACCATATCCGTATTTGTGCTCCGTATGCTCCTGAATGGCATAAGCGATATCACCAATGCGGTTATTTACTGTTGCTTTTTCAATACCCTTATATAAAGATTCTTTGGTAACACGCACCAGCTGTAATACTTCCGGTGATACATCACCTAAGATAAACGTGTATGCATGATCGCCATGCCAGCCATTCAATATCACACCCATATCAACAGACACAATATCACCTTCTTTCAATGGCAGATCATTCGGAAAACCATGCACTACCACATCATTCACAGAAGCACAAACATTATGCGGGTAACCGCGATAGTTATAAAAAGATGGAACAGCTTTATTGTCTTTTACAAATTCTGCACAGATCTTATCAATATCCAAAGTGGTCATGCCGGGTTTCAGCACTTTTGCCACTTCAGTAAGTGTTTTACTTACCAGCGTTGCTGCTTCTTTCATGCAGGCAACTTCAGCCTCTGTTTTGTAGATGATCATATTGTTTTGTCGCATCTTGATAAAAAAAGAAACCTGCCGTCCCGGCTTAGCCGGGATGACAGGTTTACAAAGTTCGCTATTATTTACTTAAATAGTAGAAGTAGATACAGTCTGTCTTCCCTGCACACGTCCGCTCTTCATCAAACCATCATACTGGCGCATCAACAGGTAAGTTTCGATCTGTTGTAAGGTATCCAGGATAACTCCTACCATGATCAACAGAGAGGTTCCTCCGAAGAAAGAACTGAAACCCTGGGTTACACCCAATCTTTGTGCAAAACCCGGCATGATACCTACCAGTGCCAGAAATATAGCACCCGGCAAAGTTATCTTATCCATGATGGAACCGATATAGTCAGCCGTAGGCTGGCCCGGTTTTACACCCGGAATGAATCCGTTATTGCGTTTCAGGTCTTCTGAGATCTGCTTAGGGTTAAAGATCAATGCCGTATAAAGGAAGGTAAATCCGATCACCATTACTGAGTAGATGATCATATACCAGACATTACTATGGTCGTTGAATATCTTAACGATACCCTGTGCTGAATCAATATTGGTAAAGGAAACCAGTGTTGGCAGGAACATGATAGCCTGGGCAAAGATGATCGGCATTACACCGGCACTGTTCACTTTTACAGGCAGAAATTGACGGGCACCACCAAACTGGCGGTTACCAATGATCTGCTTGGCATAGTTTACAGGTATCTTTCTTACACCCTGAACCAGAATGATCAATCCCATGATCACAGCTACTAATATCGCCATCTCAATCAGAAAGATCAATAGTCCACCACCGCCTTTCTGGCCTTTGGCGCTGAATTCCTGAATCAAGGAAATAGGCAACCTGGAAAGGATACCTACCATGATGATGATAGAAGTACCATTACCCAATCCTTTATCCTGGATCTTTTCACCTAACCACATTACAAACAGGGTACCTGCTGTTAAAGTGATGATGGTAGAGAATCCGAAGAATGCTTTATAAGCAGGAAGGATCGCTTCAGCATAACCGGGACTATTCAGGTAAGCAACATAAGCACCGGCCTGGAATAAAGTAACGATCACTGTGAGGTAACGTGTCCATTGGTTAATTTTCTTACGTCCGCTATCTCCTTCTTTCTGTACCTTTTGCAATTGCGGAACCAAAATGGTCATCAACTGCATGAAGATAGAAGCAGAGATATAGGGCATGATACCCAAAGCCAGGATAGATGCCTGTGAAAAACCACCTCCCGCAAACATATCAAATATGCCTAACAGGCCGTTGCTTTTGGCAGCACGTTGTGCGGCTTCGATCTTATTAGGATCCAAACCGGGTAAAACGATGTGGTTACCCAAACGGTAGGTGAAGATCAGGGCAAGCGTAACAACGATCTTGCTGCGCAGTTCTTCAATGGCCCAAATATTCTTTAAAGTCTGAACTAATTTTTTCACTTAAATGCAATTGAAAGAGTTAATTACTCGAAAACCAAACGAAACGCACAAGTGCGTCTGGCAAATTACGTTAAAATTATTTGATAATTTCAACAGTGCCGCCAGCTGCTTCAATAGCTGCCTTCGCTTTATCGCTTGCTGCATTTATTTTGAAAGTAAGTTTTGCTTTCAGTTCGCCGGTAGCCAGAAGTTTTACTTTGTCTGTACGGCTGATCAGTGAATTGATGTACAGGTTTTCCAGAGAAAACTCAGTAAATCCGTATTTCTCAACCAACTGGTCGATCTGGCCTAAGTTGAACACTTTGAACTCAACACGGTTGTTATTCTTGAATCCACGCTTAGGGATACGGCGCTGAATAGGCATCTGACCACCTTCGTGTGCCATTTTGCTCTTATAGCCGGCGCGGCTCTGACCACCTTTGTTACCTTTTGTAGATGTACCACCTTTACCGGATGCTTCTCCACGACCGATACGGATGGATTTGTGTGTTGAACCTTCTGCAGGTTTGAGTGTGTGTAGTTTCATTTTGTATTGATTTGAACTTACGGGGAATCCCCCCTCGCGACTTAATTAATAATTAGAAATTAAGAATTAATAATTAAACAAAAATGAATAATCAAAGCAGTTAGCCACTTTAATTATTCATTTCTAATTATTAATTTTTAATTGATTTAGGCGATCTCTTCTACTTTCACCAGGTGGCTAACTTTGTTAACCATACCCAGGATCTGTGGGGTTGCTTCTACTTCTTTTGATGCATTCATCTTTTTCAATCCTAATGCAATCAAAGTCTGCTTCTGACGCTCAGATCTGTCGATTCCGCTTTTAACCTGTGTTATTTTTATCTTTTTCATGATTGTCTATCATTTAGACTGACGGGTGCCGTCAGAAATTATCCGTTGAATACTTTGCTCAATTTCACGCTGCGGTTCTTAGCAACCTGGATAGGTTCCCTTAACAGGCCTAACGCTTTAATGGTAGCTTTTACCACGTTGTGTGGATTGGCAGAACCCAGGCTCTTGGCCAATACGTCGGTAACACCGGCGCTCTCAAGTACAGCACGCATGCTGCCTCCTGCAATTACACCCGCTCCATGTGCAGCTGGTTTGATCAATACTTTTGCAGCACCTTCTTTCGCCCACTGTTCGTGAGGAATGGTTCCGTGCATTACAGGCACTTTCACCAGGTTCTTCTTAGCATCTTCAATACCTTTTGCAATAGCTTCCTGAACTTCTTTTGCTTTACCCAGACCCTGGCCTACCACACCACCTTCATTACCTACTACAACCAATGCTGAGAAGCTGAAAGTACGTCCGCCTTTGGTTGTTTTTACCACACGGTTAATAGCCACTACTTTCTCTTTCAATTCCAGTTCACCACCGGACTTTACTTTATTTACGTTTAACTTAGACATTTATCTAACGATTAATTTTTGTTAGCAGAATTAGAATTGAAGGCCACCTTCTCTTGCACCATCAGCCACAGATTTAACACGGCCGTGATACAGGTTACCACCCCTGTCGAACACACAGGCGGTTAAACCCAGTTCGATAGCTTTTCTTGCAACCGCAGCACCTACCAATTTAGATTTCTCGATCTTGGTAACTTTCTGAGCAGCAATATCTTTATCTCTTGATGAAGCAGCAGCTAAGGTTACACCATTATCATCATCGATCAATTGTGCGTAGATCTCAGCATTGCTTCTGAATACAGAAAGACGTGGTTTAACAGCAGTACCGGCGATCTTCTTACGGATACGGTATCTGATCTTCTGCCTTTGAATTAATTTACCCATTGTTTTTTATTTAGAACTTCCGATTCTGCCGGGAGTTTGTTGATTGGTTTATTTGTTTACTGGTTTATTGGTATTGAGTGGCTTACCAATAAACTGATAAACCAATCCACTAATAAACTTATTTACCTGCTGCCTTACCTGCTTTTCTTCTCAGGATCTCACCAGCGTATTTAACACCTTTTCCTTTGTATGGCTCAGGCTTACGTAAGCTGCGTAATTTAGCGGCAACCGCACCGATCAATTGTTTGTCGATACCTTCCAGCATGATCTTTGGATTCTGTCCTTTTTCAGTAAGGGTAGTCAGTTTCAATTCCTTAGGAATTTCGAAAATGATATTGTGTGAATATCCCAAAGCAAGATCCAGTGTATTACCTGTATTCGCTGCTTTAAAACCCACACCCACCAATTCCAGATCTCTTTTATATCCTTCTGTTACACCTTTCACCATGTTACCTACCAATGCACGATATAAACCATGCATAGCGCGGTGACGGATCTGGTCAGTAGGACGGGTAAATATTACTTCACCATCTTTAACGGTTACTGTAATATCTCTGTCAATAGCTTCTTTCAATTCACCTTTAGGTCCTTTTACAGTTACAATGTTCTCTGCGTTCAATGTAATTGTAACTCCTGCGGGGATAACAACCGGTTGTTTACCAATACGAGACATAGTCGATTATTTTTTTAATGTTTGATTCAATATTCCGCTCCGTGGTCAGTCCCGACTAAAAGACTTAATTGTCAGACCGGAAATTTATTTTGATTCAGCCAGGGCTGAAAAAAATTTACGAGATATAACACAACACTTCACCACCTACATTCTGCGCTTTGGCCTGTTTGTCGGTCAAAACACCTTTTGAAGTACTCAGGATAGCAACACCCAGACCATTGATCACTCTTTTGATCTCAGCTGGTTTTGCATACTGACGTAAACCCGGACGGCTAACTCTTTCCAAAGAACGAATAGCAGCCTGCTTGGTCTGAGGATCGTATTTCAACGCGATCTTGATCAAACCTTGTTTGGTGTCGTCTTCGAATTTATACTTCAGGATATAACCCTGATCGTACAAAATCTCTGTCATACGCTTCTTCAGATTAGAAGCAGGAATTTCAACCAGCCTGTGGCCAGCCAACTGAGCATTACGAATTCTGGTTAAGAAGTCTGCTATAGGATCAGTTACCATATTTTTTAGAATTAAATCTTGTTCAAAATTTTGTTTGTTACCGGTTTGCAGATACCTGCACCTAGAAACATGTCTTGTTTTACCAGCTGGCTTTTTTCACACCTGGTATCATTCCGTTCAGTGCCATATCGCGGAACATGATCCTTGACAGACCGAAGTAACGCATATAACCACGTGGACGTCCGGTTAATTGACAACGGTTTTTCAACCTTACCGGTGAAGCGTTCTTTGGAAGCTGGTCTAAACCTGCATAGTCACCTGCTGCTTTCAGATCAGCACGTTTCTGCGCATATTTAGCTACCATTTTCTCGCGCTTTCTTTGTCTGGCTTTGATAGATTCTTTTGCCATGTATTAGTTGTTTTCTTTTTTAGCATTTTTGAAAGGCATACCCAATTCTTTCAGGAGCTCGTAAGCTTCTTCATTGGTTCCTGCCGTTGTAACGAAGGTGATATCCAGACCGGTAATTTTATTTACCTTATCGATATCGATCTCAGGGAAGATGATCTGTTCGGTAACACCTAAGGTGTAGTTACCACGGCCATCAAATGCCTTATCAGAGATTCCTTTGAAATCACGTACACGTGGTAAAGCCACGGATACTAACCTGTCAAGGAATTCATACATCTTCTCTCCTCTTAAAGTTACACGGGCGCCAATTGGCATGCCTTTACGTAATTTAAAGTTTGAGATATCTTTCTTAGACATGGTAGGAACTGCTTTCTGACCAGTTATGGTGTTCAGCTCTTCTACAGCGATGTCAACCAGTTTCTTATCTGTAACGGCGCCGTTAACTCCACGGTTGATGCAGATCTTTTCCAGTTTAGGAGCCTGCATTACAGTTTTGTAAGCAAACTTTTTCATTAAAGCAGGTATTACCTCTTTGGTATACTTGTCTGCTAATCTCGGAGTGTATTTTACAGTACTCATTATTTGATTACCTCCCCTGATTTTTTAGATATACGAACTAATTTCCCGTTTTCACGTGTGCGTTTTGCCTTGGTTGGCTCGCCTTTCTTAGCATCCCATAACATCACATTACTGATGCTGATAGCAGCTTCGATCTTAACGATGCCACCCTTGGTATTTGCCGCAGAAGGTTTTGTGTGTTTGGTAGCGATATTAACGCCTTCCACCACTACACGACCTTTGTCAACGATCACTTCCAACACCTTACGAGGCTTTTTCAGGTCTTTATCATCACCGGCAATCACCACAACTGTGTCGCCTTTTTTGATGTTGAATTTGGGTTTGAATCTTGTACTCATTTTTATATGCTTAAAGCTTAACGCTAAACGCTGTACGCTTAGCTTAAATTTTTGTCTTCATTTTTAGCCTTTGCTTCCTGCGTTATGCGTTCAGCGTTTGGCGTTCTGCGTACTAAAGAACTTCAGGAGCCAATGAAATGATCTTCATGTATCCTTTATCACGTAACTCTCTGGCTACCGGTCCGAAGATACGGGTACCGCGTGGCTCATCAGAGTTGTTCAACAATACCACTGCATTATCATCAAAACGGATATACGATCCGTCTTTACGACGCAGTTTGTTTTTTGTACGAACAATTACCGCTTTGGAAACTGTTCCTTTTTTGATACCACCGGCAGGGATCGCATCTTTCACAGTAACAACAATTTTGTCACCGATCCTTGCATAATCCTGTCCGCTGTTGCCAAGCACCTTAATACAAAGGACTTCTTTGGCACCACTGTTATCAGCTACATTGAGCCTGCTTTCTTGCTGAATCATCTTTTTTAGCTTTGAGCCCGGATCTGCATCCCGGCATTTATAACAATTAAATTTCAGAGGCTGATACTTTGGCCAGGCCAACTGCACGCAGCATGTAAAAAGCTTATTTCGCTTTTTCTACAATTTCCACCAGTCTCCAGCGCTTAGTCTTGCTCAATGGACGTGTTTCCATGATCTTAACTACATCACCAACTGTACACTCACTCTTTTCATCATGAGCATGGAATTTGGTTGTTTTCTTTACGAACTTACCGTAGATCGGGTGTTTTACTTTTCTTTCTACCGCAACAGTGATGGTCTTATCCATCTTATCGCTGGTAACAACACCAGTCCTTGTTTTACGCAAATTTCTTACTTCAGCCATTGTTTTAAATTTATGGTTTAAACACCCATTTCTTTTTTCTTCAATTCCGTTTGTAAACGGGCGATGTCTCTGCGTAATCCGCGGATGTTCATCGGGTTTTCGAGTGGAGAGATCGCATGTGCGAATTCCAGCTTCTTCAATCTCAACTGATCTTCCTGGATCTTTGTTTTCAGATCGGCCAGGTTAAGGTCTTTGATTGACTTGTTAAATTCGTATGATTGTTTGTTTGCCATTGTATCAATTTGAAAATTTGATAATTTGAAAATTTGAAAATTCTGTTTTAGCGGCGATTTGAAATATCATTTTCAAATTTTCAAATTGCCTCATTTTCAAATTTTTTATGCTTGCAAATCCCTTCTAACGATGAATTTGGTTGCAATAGGTAATTTCTGTGCGGCTAAGCCCATTGCTTCTTTAGCAACAGCTTCCGTAACACCATCACATTCGAAGATGATACGTCCTGGTTCAACCACAGCAGCCCAGAATTCAGGGTTACCTTTACCTTTACCCATCCTCACTTCAGCAGGTTTACGGGTAATGATCTTATCAGGGAAAATACGGATCCATACATTTCCTTCACGTTTCATTGCACGGGTCATTGCCTGACGGGCAGACTCAATCTGACGATTGGTCAACCAGATCGGCTCCAATGCTTTCAATGCAAATGATCCGAATGAAATGGAAGTACCACGCTTAGCTACTTCGCGTATGCGTCCTTTTTGCTGCTTCCTATGCTTACTTCTTTTAGGTTGTAACATCTAACTCGATTTGAAAATTTGAAAATTTGAAAATTTGAAAACTGCTGGGCTACATTTTTGAAAAATCATTTTCAATCAGCCCCATTTTCAAATTATTATCTCCTTCCGCCTCCACCACCACGATTATCTCCACCACTACGGCCACCTCTGTCTCCACCACCTCTGCGGTCATCTCTTCTGTCTCCACCCGGTCTTCTGTCTTCAGTTCTTGCACCACCGTCTCTTCTGTCGCTCATATCATTCTTACCACCAACAAAATTCGGATTCAGTTCACGCTTGCCTAATACTTCTCCTTTACAGATCCATACTTTGATACCGATCTTACCGTAAACGGTTTGTGCAAATACGTTTGCATAATCGATATCCATACGGAATGTATGTAAAGGCGTACGGCCTTGCTTGAATTCTTCGCTACGTGCAATCTCAGATCCACCTAAACGTCCGCTCAGTTTCACTTTGATACCTTCAGCACCCATACGGAGTGTAGAAGCGATCGCCATTTTGGTAGCACGTTTGAAGTTGATACGGTTCTCGATCTGCTTAGCAATGGTGTCACCAACGATGGTAGCATCCAGTTCAGGGCGACGGATCTCGAGGATGTTGATCTGAACATCATCCTTACCGGTCAATTTCTTCAACTCTTCCTTAATACGGTCAACCTCTCCACCGCCTTTACCGATAATGATACCTGGTTTAGACGTGTGTATGGTTACGATCAACTTACCGAGGGTACGCTCGATTACAATCTTTGCGATACCACCTTTGTTGATACGGGCACTCAGATAAGTACGGATCTTATGATCTTCGATCAGCTTCGATGCATAGTCTTTTTTAGAACCATACCAGTTGCTGTCCCATCCGCGGATGATACCTAACCTGTTACCAATTGGATTTGCTTTCTGACCCATATAATGGTTTTACAATTAGTTTTTAGAATCTACGATTAATGTTACGTGGTTGCTGCGTTTACGAACCCTGTATCCGCGGCCTTGTGGTGCCGGGCGCATACGTTTCAGAACGCGACCTCCATCTACAAATACGGTTTTAACTACCAGTCCGCTGTCTGCAGCACTGGCGCCGCTGTTTTTCTGCTCCCAGTTACTGATCGCACTCTTCAGCAATTTTGCCAAAGGATTTGCATTGTGTTGCGGATGGTGTTCAAGAATAGCCAGGGCCTTCTCTACTTCCATACCACGGATCACATCAGCCAGCAAACGCATTTTGCGCGGGCCTGTCGGGTAATTGTTCAGTTTAGCTACTGCTTCCATTTCTTTTATGGTTTGTTGTTTGGCGTTTGGCGTTTGGGGTTCGTTTAAGGGTTAACCCTAAACTCCAAACACCAAACTCCTAACTTGTTTTATTTCTTTGTTCCTGCGTGTCCTCTGAAGTTTCTGGTAGGGGCAAATTCACCTAATTTGTGGCCTACCATAAATTCTGTTACATAAACCGGGATAAACTTGTTGCCGTTATGAACAGCAAATGTATTTCCTACAAAATCAGGAGTGATAGTGCTGCGGCGGCTCCAGGTTTTGATAACACCTTTTTTGGTTTTACCATCGGCCATCGCTACAACTTTACCTTCTAAGTTGGCGTCTACGTAAGGACCTTTTTTAATCGAACGACCCATATTGAGTTAATTTGATAATTATTTTGCTAATTTTTTACCGTCTCTGCGTTGGATGATCAGTTTATCGCTGCCTTTTCCTTTGGTACGCGTTTTTTCTCCTTTCGCATACTTACCGGTTCTGCTACGTGGATGACCGCCTGAAGCTTTACCTTCACCACCACCCATCGGGTGATCTACCGGGTTCATCGCAACACCACGTACACGTGGGCGGATACCTTTCCAACGATTCTTACCTGCTTTACCTGCTGTTTCCAGATTATGGTCGCTGTTTGAAACCACACCTACAGTAGCGTAACAGTTGATCAATACTTTTCTTAATTCGCCAGAAGGCATTTTCAATACTGCGTATTTTTCTTCTTTGTTGGCTAACTGTGCAGAGGTACCGGCACTTCTAACCATTTTAGCACCCTGACCAGGCTGTAATTCAATGTTGTGGATCATTGTACCCAAAGGCATATTCTTCATCAACAGAGCGTTTCCTATCTCAGGAGCTACATCGTCACCGGCTACAACACTTGCACCCACCTGTAAACCCTGTGGAGCAATGATGTATCTTTTTTCGCCGTCAGCATATTGCAGCAAAGCGATAAAAGAAGTACGGTTGGGATCATATTCAATAGATAATACAGTACCTGCTGAATCTCTTTTATTTCTTTTGAAATCGATGATACGGTAATGATGCTTATTTCCACCACCCATGTAGCGGGAAACACGACGGCCCTGGAAGTTTCTTCCGGCGGTGTTCTTTTGAGGCTCCAGCAAACTCTTTTCAGGTTCGTTGGTAGTGATCTCAGCATAAGCATTACCAATTCTCCAGCGTGTTCCTGCGGTAATTGGTTTGTACTTTTTAAGTGCCATTGTTAATTCGTTTTTTCGGATTTTTCAGCTCCGTGTGCTATAATTAAATATTTGAATACAGGTCGATCGTTTCACCATCAGCAACAGTTACCATTGCTTTCTTATAAGCACTCTTCATACCTTGTATGAAACCGGCTTTGGTGTAACGGGCTTTGTTCTTTCCGGGAACCACTGAGGTGTTAACATCTACCACACTCACGCCGTAGAAATCTTCTACTGCTTTTTTGATTTCCAGTTTGTTGGCCCTGCGGTCTACTTTAAAAGCATACCTTCTTAATTTTTCCTGTTGAGCGTTTGCTTTCTCAGTTAAAATGGGCTTTATCAATACTTCAGACAGTTTCATTGTTATGTGTTTGAAACGTTACTTAAATTAAGCTTCAGCTGTTTCGTTATCAGCGAAAACCTTAGCGGTGTTTTCTGTAATTACCAATACATCGGCGTTCATGATCTCATATGTGTTGATATCATTCACCAGTGAGCTGGTAATATTTGGAATGTTTCTTGTGCTCAGGTACAGGTTGTCGTTGTAATCAGGCAGCAACATGAGCGTTTTCTTGTCAGAAATGTTCAGGCTGTTCATGATAGCAGCAACTTCTTTGGTCTTTGGTGCAGCAAGAGTCACATCTTCAATAACCAGGATAGCATTGTCTTTTGCTTTATAAGAAAGCGCAGAGATCTTAGCCAGATCCTTCACTTTACGGTTCAGTTTGAAATCGTAAGCGTGTGGTTTTGGTCCAAAGATGGTACCACCACCTTTATACAAAGGGTTACGGATATTACCTTTACGGGCACCACCGGTTCCTTTTTGTTTATGCAGCTTACGGCTTGCACCCTGAACTTCTGCACGGGTTTTCACCTTGTGCGTTCCCTGGCGGCCCTGAGCCAAATATTGTTTAACGGCGAGGTAAATCACGTGATCATTCGGCTCGATACCGAAAATATCAGCAGGTAATTCAACCGATCTGCCGGTCTTCTGTCCTTTTATATTTAATACATCTACTTGCATGGTCATTCAATTAAATTGGTGATTACTTCTGGATTAAAACGATAGATCCGTTGTTACCAGGTACGGAACCGCTGATCAGGATATAATTCTTTTCAGGGAATATTTTGATCACTTTCAGACCTTTCATTTTCACCCTGTCGCCACCCATACGGCCGGCCATTCTCATTCCTTTGAATACACGTGCAGGATAAGAAGATCCACCGATAGAACCGGGCGCTCTTGAACGGTCATGCTGACCGTGCGAAGCTTCACCCACACCGGAGAATCCGTGGCGTTTTACAACACCCTGGAAACCCTTACCCTTGGTAGTACCTACCACTTCAACGTCTTCGCCTTCGGCAAAAATGTCTACAGTGATGGTTTCACCTAATGCTTTTTCTATGGAATAATTGCGGAATTCTTTTACGAATTTCTTGGCGGAAGTTTGCGCCTTTGCGTAGTGGTTCAGCTCAGATTTGGTAGAGTGCTTCTCTTTCTTGTCGCCGAATGCCAATTGTAATGCAGTGTAACCGTCAGACTCCAGTGTTTTCACCTGGGTTACGGTGTTGGGGCCGGCTTCGATGATGGTACAAGCTGTTTGCTTGCCATCTGCTGCGAAGATGCTGGTCATCCCGATTTTTTTACCAATAATACCTTTCATCGTTTGCGGTTTATAGCCCCGCGTTGGTTATGAGGACATTCCGATGATGAAATCGGAATTCAATCCCTGTTTGCTGCCGACCTTTTCCGTTGTTTTCACGCTGTAAGCGTGAAGAGGAAGTACCGGAAGTAAACAAACCTCGAAGGGCCTGTTTATATGTTATGATCGCAGATCTATGATCCGGATCGTTTTCAAACCAGAGCTGCTTTTTCAGTAAAGATTGGCAGATGGTAATATTTTAAGAGCTATTGCTTTTCGCTTGTGGCTTGAAGCTTGTGCCTTTTTTTATCAGGCTTTGATCTCAACCTCTACCCCTGAAGGCAGATCTAATTTACTCAGGGCATCTACGGTTCTTGAAGAAGACGTATAGATATCCAGTAAACGCTTGTGCGTACACAACTGGAACTGCTCACGGCTCTTTTTGTTCACGTGCGGTGAACGCAGAACTGTAAAGATCCTTTTGTGAGTAGGCAAAGGAATTGGCCCAGTTACTACGGCACCTGTACTGCGTACAGTTTTTACGATTTTTTCGGCAGATTTATCTACCAGATTGTGATCGTATGATTGTAATTTGATCCTGATTCGTTGAGACATAGTCGAAACCCAATTTTCTGATTGGGGTTGCAAAGGTAAGTGGCTGCAACTGAACAGACAAGTATTTTAAAAGATTTTTTGGGGATTTTGCCGATAAAAGGGGGAAATTATCCACAAAATCCCGGTTTCTCCGGATTCTGCCTCCCTCAGATCGTTACCGGTAGCGAGAAACGATCCGCACCCAGAGCCTTTTTCCAACTTTCCTGAAAACCCATACTCTTTATATATAACCCGCTTTAAATAATGAAAAGCATTAATTTATTCCCGATTGAATTTAGAATACCCTCTATTTAATATTTTTACGTTAAGTACTGATAAATAATGGCAAAAAAGAGCAAAGATCCCCAACCCGAAGTAAAACTTAGCCTGTTCAGCAGCCGGAACCTGTTTCCTGTGCTTGCCTGTATCCTGTACTTTGCGGTTCATTTTATACCTGAATTTGATGCCTATGATAATATGGGCTCTCAATGGATCTATCTGGTTGCAGTTGATGCAGCCGTAACCATCTTTATCCTTTCCAGGAAAAATGACTACCAGCTTGCGGCAAACTCCATTTTTGCCAACATTTTCTCGAAATTATATCTAGCCTTATTTGCACTGGCAGGATTGTCGCTCATCACAGCCATCAACCCAACGGAAGGATGGGTTTGTTATGTACGTTTTATCGCAACGATTGTTGCTTTCTTTAATATCAGCATTCTGTTATATGACCGCACAGATCTGTTCCGGATCATAGCTCAGATACTTGGCGTGGTCTTATTGATCGAATCTATTCAGGCCATATCCGTATTTCTTAACGGTTTTGAAACTGTGGAATTGAACGACCTGGTCAAACAATTAAAAGGTACCGCAGGAAATAAGAATATTTTTTCTGCAGGTCTGGTCATGAAAGTTCCTTTTGTGATCTATTGTATCCATAAGTCCCGCATCTGGGGCAAGCTGCTAAACATCCTGATCCTGCTTCTTGCTGCCTTTACCATTTTTATTGCCAATGCCCGTGCTGCTTACCTGAGTTTTTTATTCATACTGGTCTTATATATAGTGTATTGTATTCTCGAATACAGAAAAGACAGAAAGACGGAGCAGGCTCTATTCAGGATCGGATATATTATTATTCCGCTATTGGCCGCATTTTTCATCTCTCAGATTGAATTAAATACGGTTAAAAGTATCCAAAACGATAACAACAGTCAGCTTTTCGGTTCGGTAACCGAAAGGTTGGGAACCCTGGCCTCTACTTCCGATGAGAATAACCAGGTTCGCCTGAGGCTATGGGCACATGCCATGGACTATACACAACATCATCCTTTGATCGGTTGTGGATATGGCAACTGGAAGATCGCCTCTATCCCCTATCAAAGGATCATTACCAAAGACCTGTATGTACCAATTCATGCACACAACGATTTTGTGGAAACTTTCGCCGAATTGGGTATTGCAGGTGGTTTATTGTTTCTGAGTCTCTTTATTTGCCTTACGATATTTACATATAAAACTTATTTTTCTGAGGCAAATGAGGAAACCAAACTCATATCGGTGATCTCCTTTCTTGCATTAACCGGATATGGTATTGATGCTTTTTTCAACTTTCCCGTTGAGAGACCTGTTTGTCAGATGTTCTTTGCCTTTATTTCTGCGGTTAACCTTGTAGCGTATCTGAAAGGCAGAAGTGAAATAAACATGGAGGATAGCGAACCTGTTTCAAAAACCGGCTCTGTCAAATCGCTATTTTGCCTACTTGCCCTGCTTTTTTTAATGCCCGCTTTTTATGTTACTTATCTTACTTACCAGTCTTTGAAAGTGCAGAGATATTTATTGGCCGACCTTGATAATGAGCCATTAAAATTAGATTGGAAAACGATCCTTGCCACCCTGCCGGATATACCCAATCTTTCAGCTACCGCACAACCTACAGATGCAATCAAGGGCAGGTACCTTTCTGAAGCCGGCAGATTTGAGGAGTCGCTTGTATATATAGATAAAGGAAGAAAAGCCAACCCGGCCATCGGTTATAGTGAATTCCTGAAAGCCACTGTTTATTTTAAACAGGAAAAATATGACAGTGCCCGAAGAAATGCTACAACCGCTTTTTACATGCGACCAAAAGCGAAAACCTATTACCAGACATTAATAGCCGTTCTCGCCAAAATAAAAGACACAGCCAATATTAGAAAAGCATTTAACGAATATATCCGTTACCGCCCTGAACAATTTGGATGGGATCTGTACTTACGTGGTATATTGAATTCCAACGGACATGGTACCCCTGCCCTGCTGACTATTTCCGACAGCAGCCTTGCGCATTTTCCGAAAGACAGCACGCTGTTGGTAAGACGGGCCGAAATATTGGCCACTATGTCTCAACAACCCGTTACCCCGGCTAACAATGCAAAAGCCATTGAAGATATTAATCTGGCTAACAAATATTACCAGGAAGGTATTGCCGCATTCGGCTCTGGAAGCCCTGAGAAAGATGATCTTGAAAAAGCCGCCGGTCTGTTTCTCAAAGCGGCAAAGCTTAGCCCCAACAACTATGTGATCTATGAAAATGCCGCCATGTGCTATTTCAATAAAAAGGATTTCGCCAAATCACTCGTTTATTTTGATAAGGTACTGGCTATGACAAATGCCGGTAACGGTAAAAGTGAATTCTTTAAAGGTGTGGCATTGTTAAGCCTGGGCAGAAAAGAAGGATGTACCTACTTATTAATGGCACAGAAAAAAAATTACAAGGAAAAAGAAGCCGAGCTGAAAGCGATACTGAAAAGTCATTGCGGTCTGTAACCACCCTACCCATCACTAAGCCGCTTAGGCACCCCTCCCTGCTGCGCCAGGAGAGGAAATTTTAGCGTTTAGAAATATTATTCCTCCCCTCCTGCCAGGGGAGGTGTCCGCCAAAGCAGACGGAGGGGTTTTACACCTGCGCACAAAACAGCCTTACATTAAAAAAGCCCCGCTCTTAACAGAACGGGGCTTTTAGTTTATAACTTACTAACTACTAGTCTTCTATTTTCACTTTGCCTTTACCTTTCGCGATCACTTCTTCAGCGATATTGTTTGGTGCAGGTGAGTAATGACTGAATTCCATGGTTGAAGTAGCACGACCTGATGACAATGAACGGAGCTGGGTTACATAACCAAACATCTCACTCAAAGGCACTTTGGCTTTGATCACCTGAAGGTTGGCGCGGCTGTCCATACCTTCCAGCATTCCACGACGACGGTTAAGGTCACCGGTAACATCACCCATGTACTGATCTGGTGTTAATACTTCCACACGCATGATCGGCTCGAGCAAAGTTGGTTTCGCTTTACGGCCAGCTTCACGGAATCCGGCTTTCGCACACAATTCAAAGCTCATGGCATCAGAATCCACATCGTGGTAGCTACCATCATATACACGCACCTTCATGTTGTTTACAGGGTACCCTGCCAACACACCGGTAGTCATTGAGGTTTCAAAACCTTTGTTGATAGCCGGAACAAATTCCTTAGGGATAGAACCACCAAACAGGTCGTTCACAAACTGGAAATGTTTGCCTTCATTCTCTTTCAGCCACTCAGCATCTGCAGGGCCGATTGAAAACTGGATATCTGCGAACTTACCACGACCACCCGACTGTTTCTTCAACACTTCACGGTGTTCGATAGTATTACCAAAGGATTCTTTATAAGCAACCTGAGGAGCACCCTGGTTTACTTCTACTTTAAACTCACGACGCATACGGTCGATGATGATCTCAAGGTGTAACTCACCCATTCCACGAAGGATGGTCTGGCCTGTATCTTCATCTGTATTTACACGCAGGGTTGGATCTTCTTCCACCAGCTTGGCAATGGCCATACCCATCTTATCTACGTCAGCCTGTGTTTTAGGTTCAACAGCGATAGCGATAACCGGTTCAGGAATGAACATGTTCTCGAGTGTGATCGGATGGTTCTCATCACAAAGGGTATCCCCTGTTTTGATCTCTTTAAAACCAACAGCTGCAGCAATATCACCTGCTTCAATGAAATCAACCGGATTCTGTTTGTTGGCAAACATCTTCATGATACGGCTGATACGCTCTTTCTTTCCGCTTCTTACATTCAATACATAAGAACCTGCATCCAGGTGACCTGAATAGCAACGGAAGAAGGCCAGACGACCTACGAAAGGATCGGTCATGATCTTGAAAGCCAAGGCTGCAAAAGGTTCTTTTGCATCTGCTTTACGGGTAATGGTTTCACCAGTATCAGGATCGGTACCTACGGTATCTTCGATATCAACCGGAGAAGGCAGGTAACGGCAAACTGCATCCAGTGCTGTTTGTACACCTTTGTTTTTGAAAGATGATCCACACATCATGGGTACAATACTCAGATCGATGGTAGCTTTACGGATCGCTTCATGCATCTCATCTTCTGAGATACTTGCCGGATCGTCAAAGAATTTCTCCATCAGTTTGTCATCATATTCCGCAACGGCTTCTACCAGGTTCTGTCTCCACAGATGCGCTTCTTCCACCATATCAGCAGGAACTTCGATCTCATCGAAAGTCATTCCTTCTGTTTCCATATGCCAGATGATGCCTTTCATTTTGATCAGATCCACCACACCGGTAAAATTATCTTCCGCACCGATCGGCAATTGCAAAGGCACCGCTTTGGCACCCAGCATGTCTTTCACCTGCTGAACCACCATGAGGAAGTCGGCACCTGAACGGTCCATTTTATTTACGAAACCGATACGTGGAACTTTGTAACGGTTAGCCTGGCGCCATACGGTTTCAGATTGCGGTTCAACACCATCAACAGCTGAGAACAAAGCGATCAGACCATCCAGAACACGCATAGAACGTTCTACCTCTACGGTAAAATCCACGTGACCCGGAGTATCAATGATATTAAAATAATAGCTTTTGGTATTTTCATCAGCAACACCCTTAATGGTAGGGAATTTCCACTGACAGCTAACGGCTGCTGAAGTGATCGTAATACCTCTTTCTTTTTCCTGCTCCATCCAGTCGGTAGTAGCAGCACCATCGTGTACTTCTCCGATCTTATGAATCATACCTGTATAGCGCAGGATACGCTCAGTGGTAGTGGTCTTACCGGCATCGATGTGCGCGGCAATACCAAAGTTCCGTTGAAATTTCAAGTCAGCCATAATGTGTTCTTGTTTTTAGTTTGATTTTTGAAGTTCTGCTCCAAAATTTTTCGAGCCGCAAAGGTAGGGATTATGGCGATTGTTTGGAAGAATGGGGAGGATTAAATTATAGTGTGGAAAACTAGGGGGAGTTTGGAGTTTGAAGTCTGGAGTCTGGAGTTAGCAACCAATTAAACAACTCCAGACTCCAGACTCCAGGCTCCAGACTTTCCATAAAAAAACCGATGCATGAAACATGCACCGGTATAATTACAATTTGTTGATTATCAATTAGATACTACTTCGCTGCTCTAACACTTACCAAGGCGATATCATAGATAACGGCTGAATTAGGTGGTATTCCACCGGTCGTACCGGCTTCACCGTAAGCCTGAGACGCCGGAACAATGGCACGGCAGATGGTACCTTCTTTCATCCGGATCAGAATTTCCCTTAAACCCGGAACCATTTCTCCTGCGATGGTCATATAGGATTGTTTGGTCTTGTTGGTATTATCTATCTCCGTTCCGTCGGGAAGGGTGGTGATAACGTTCAGGATGACTGTATCTTTTAACTGCGGTTGACGGCCCTCTCCCACTTTGGTAACCAAAAAGGCTACCCCATTAGGTAAGGTTGAAAATCCCGGGGTTGCTTTTATTTTAGCAAACAGCAGTTCTTCCAGTTTTTTGCCTTTTGCCAGCTGGAAAGTTCTTTGATAGGCCAGTAATCTATCCTGAGTGGTGGCAGGGTTAACCATCAGGGTCTTGTTCTGCATTACATCATCAATGGCTTTTTTAAACAGGGTCGGGTTACTTGGATACAGGCCCGATTTGGCCAGCAACTGCTGCATCATATACACACCAAGGCTGTAAGAGATCGTGTCCTCAGTGGCAGCAAATTTAGTTTTAGGGGCAGGTGCTGCCGGTTTCTGTGCAAAACTGCAAACCACTAAAGAAAGGCAGGTAGCCAGAAGTATTGTTTTTCTCATTTTACTTGTTTTATTGAGTCAATCATAAAGATACTGAAAATAGAAAAAGGTTGGAAAGGTTGGAAGAAAAGGTTCAAGGATCAAGATTCATGGATCAAGGTCCAAGGTTCAGGAAGCTAGATGCTGGATACAGGAGAAATAGTTCCGAAAAATCAATAGATAAAGATTATTCAATCCAAAATCTTGTGCCTTGTTTCTTGTGTCTTGTTTCTTGTGTCTTGTTTCTTGTGTCTTGTTTCTTGTGTCTTGTTTCTTGTGTCTTGTTTCTTGTGTCTTGTTTCTTGTGTCTTGTTTCTTGTGCCTTGTTTCTTGTGTCTTGTTTCTTGTGTCTTGTTTCTTGTGCCTTGCTTCTTGTGTCTTGCTTCTTGTGTCTTGTTCCTTGTACCTTGTTTCTTGTGCCTTGTTTCTTGTGCCTTGTTTCTTGTGCCTTGTTTCTTGTTTCTTGTGCCTTTAATCTTCTTCCTACTTTCTCCGGACTTCTATCAATTCAATCAAAATAGAAATCGCACTATTCGGTGGTATGGTGGTTCCGTTGCCCTTTTCACCCCATGCCTGGTTAGATGGTATGAATAATTGCCAGATCGCACCGGGCTGCATAAGCTGCAGACTTTCATTTACACCGGGTACCAGATTACCGGGTGTGGTGATCTGGGGGATCTTTTTGGCATAGCTGTCTTCAAAAATGGTTCCATCAGCCAGTGCGCCTTTAAAATGAATGATCACGGTGTCTGTTTCGGATGGGCGTTGGCCTTTACCGGGTTTGAGAATGGTGTATTGAACACCACTGGGTAATTTACCAACCCCCTCTTTATCCTTTAACGCTCCGAATAACTGGTTTTCGAGGGCTTTGCCTCTTTCTTTTGCAAAGGCTTTTTGATACGCATTCAGTAACGGTAATTGTAAACTATCGCTGACCAGTCTTGGGCGTTTTTGAAATACATCCTGAATACCCGCGAACAGATAATTTGGGTCGATGGCTAGAAACCCATTTTCGATCATGAAACGGCCGAGATAGGCACCGAGTGAATATTGTACAGAATCCTGCACATTGCGTAACCGAAGGTTTTGTGAATTACTAGACGGCTGAGATGATTTTACAAGGGGTTTTTGAGCATTGATATTACCAGCAGAAATCATCAGAACTATAGTCAGTTTTTTAAAAAAAGTAGTCATATTGTTTAAGAATACTAAAGATATTAATAAGTAGATTTCTTACATAACTCTTGGTATAGCTGCGGTGCTAATATTATCGGATTACCCCTAACCAATCGTTTTATAGTTAAGGATAAAATTGAGAAAACCGTATGCTAAATTTTTTAGTAATTGTTTTTTGCTTACACTATTGAATAACTACATAATACCATCTATAAGTACCAGTTGGAATACCTGTTGTACCGGGAGCAATTGAAAATCCGGTGGTTGTAATATTTGTAATATTTACAGCAGTAGCACCGGATAAATTTGCTGCTGCTCTGGTACCTGGAGTAATTATTACCGCTGCTGGTGCAGTGGTATAGGGTCTTCTAAAAGTAACTTTTACAATAGTACCTGCTGCTGATACAGTACCAGCACAGGTAACAACCAAAAGACCACCAATATCGTTACCGGTTGATGTTACAGATCCAGTAGATCCCGCACCTGTACTTACGGTTGCTGAGATACTTCCATTACCCGCGATATGACTTGCATAAATATCACCACTCACTGTTAATCCGTTTGCAAACACATTTCCGGTTACGGTCAAAGAGTTGGCACTAATATTTCCGGCTACAGTTAAATTACCTGTTGCTGAGGTTCCGGTTAAACTAATATTGGTGGCAATGATAGTTCCCGTTGTAGTAATTGTACCTGTTGATAGTATACCTCCAGTACCCACATCTAAACCACCTGATGCTGTAGTAGAAAGATTACCGGCAAGGATTGTTCCTGCTGCAGTTATATTACCTGTAGAGGCTGTTCCGGTTAAACTGATATTGGTTGCCACAATAGTTCCGGAAGTTGAAAGTGCTCCCGTTACAGTAAGATTACCACTGGTATTAATACCACCTGTACCTACATCAAGACCACCGGCAGTAGTAGTTGATATATCACCAGATGAGATATAGCCTGTTACAGAAAGATTACCAGTTGTAAGAATACCGCCTGTACCCACATCTAATCCTCCAGATGCAGTGGTAGTAAGGCTTCCTGCAGATATGGTTCCTGTTGCGGTTATATTACCATTTGCAAATACCCCGCCTGTTCCAACATCTAATCCTCCGGATGCAGTGGTAGTAAGCGTTCCTGCAGATATGGTTCCTGTTGCGGTTATATTACCATTTGCAAATACCCCGCCTGTTCCAACATCTAATCCTCCGGATGCAGTGGTAGTAAGCGTTCCTGCAGATATGGTTCCTGTTGCGGTTATATTACCATTTGCATATACACCACCTGTTCCCACATCTAATCCTCCCGATGCAGTGGTAGTAAGCGTTCCTGCAGATATGATTCCTGTTGCGGTTATACTACCGCTTGTTAGAATACCACCTGTACCTACATCTAATCCGCCAGATGCTGTAGTAGTAAGATTACCCGCTGATAGGGTTCCTGTAACAGTGAGAGCTGATAAATTGGCCAGTGAGGTAATATTATTCAATGTTCCCGAACTCAGTGTTCCACTGAATGTGCCACCTGTAATGGTTCCCGGCACACTTAAGTTACCGAAGGTACCACCTACACTGCTGATATTATTTGCGGTTACTGTACCTGATAATGAGAGCGCACCAAGACCCGTAAGGTTTGCAATCGTAGCATTAACCACACTGATCGCGCTGGATGTTACATTACCTGAAACCGTAAGGGCAGAAAGACCACCTAATGATGTAATGCTACTTAATGCGGCTGTACCTAATGTACCGCTGAAGGTGCCGCCTGAAATGGTTCCCGGTACACTTAAATTACCGAAGGTTCCACCTACACTGCTGATATTATTTGCGGTTACTGTACCTGATAATGAGAGCGCACCAAGACCCGTAAGGTTTGCAATAGTAGCATTTACCACACTGATCGCACTAGATGTAACATTACCTGAAACCGTAATGGCAGAAAGACCACCTAATGATGTAATACTACTTAAAGCAGCTGTACCTAATGTACCACTGAATGTGCCACCTGAAATGGTTCCCGGTACACTTAAGTTACCGAAGGTTCCACCCACACTGCTGATATTGTTTGCGGTTACTGTACCTGATAATGAGAGAGCACCAAGACCCGTAAGGTTTGCAATGGTAGCATTTACCACACTGATCGCGCTGGATGTAACATTACCTGAAACCGTAATGGCAGAAAGACCACCTAATGATGTAATACTACTTAATGCGGCTGTACCTAATGTACCGCTGAATGTGCCGCCTGAAATGGTTCCCGGTACACTTAAGTTACCGAACGTTCCACCCACACTGCTGATATTATTTGCGGTTACGGTACCTGATAATGAGAGCGCACCAAGACCCGTAAGGTTTGCAATAGTAGCATTTACTACACTGATCGCACTGGATGTAACATTACCTGAAACCGTAATGGCTCCGAAGGTTGCACCATTGGTAATGGTTAAACCCGCAGCTGATACAATACCTGTTGTATTTAAACTATTTAAACTTAAGGATCCAAGCGATGCATTACCGCTTACCGTCAGCGTACCAATAGTAGCGCCATTTGTAATAGTTAAACCAGCAGCAGATACGATTCCTGTGGTATTTAAACTGCTTAAACTTAATGATCCAAGCGATGCATTACCACTAACCGTAAGAGTGCCAATTGTAGCACCATTTGTAATGGTTAACCCGGCGGCAGACACGATACCTGTGGTATTTAAACTGCTTAAGCTTAATGACCCAAGGGATGCATTACCGCTAACTGTAAGGGTACCAATAGTAGCTCCGCCACTAACTGTTATGCCACCTGCCTGAATAATACCAGTAGTTGACATTCCACCAGTTACAGATAATAATCTTATGGTAGCCTGGTTCGTTACGGACAAGCCTCCGGCCGAGACGATTCCAGATGTACTTAGACTACCCAGACTCAATGACCCCAAGGATGCATTACCACTAACTGTTAAGCCAGCTGTCTGGATCATACCAGTTGCCGTAAGATTCATGGTTTGAAGTAAGGTTGTGGCTTCTATTGTTTTGGCTGTTATGTATTTTAATAAACCACCTACACTTTCGTCTGTTGTTCCTGCTAACGAACCATCGCCATTTGAAAGATCCAGATATTTAACCGCCTCACCATAATGGATATAACCCCCTACTGCAGTAATTGCACTTGAGTTAATTCTATTTGTACCACCTAACATTGCTATAGTATCTGCAATGGACAGCAATTGCGGGAAGGTACCACTGAAGGTTCCGCCAATTATATTTTGATTGATTATCAGATTATCAAAATTGGCAGAAACGGCTGTCATACTTTTTGCAGTAAGTCCGTTATAAACATCAAGGTTGGTGGCTGTCAGATATTTTGTTGAAATTGAATTGCTGACTGTTAAATTAACCAGATTTCCGAGACTGGTAATACTGGAAAGTGTTCCGGTGCTAAGCGTTCCACTAAATGTACCGCCTGTGATCGTACCCGGCACACTTAAGTTACCAAGTGTACCCGCTGCACTGCTGATGCTGCTGGCTGATACCTGTCCATTAACCGTTAAGGCTGTTAAGTTGCCTAATTTGGTGATATTAGCTAAAGTACCGGTTCCCAGTGTGCCACTGAATGTGCCACCGGTGATTGTACCCGGTACACTTAAGTTGCCCAGGGTACCCGCTGCACTGCTGATGCTGCCGGCAGAGATCTGACCATTTACTGTCAATGCAGTTAAGTTACCTAATGCGGTGATATTATTTAAGGTTCCTGTTCCTAATGTGCCACTGAACGTACCACCTGTGATCGTTCCCGGTACACTTAAGTTACCCAGGGTAGCCAATGCACTGCTCAAGCTGCCCGCTGATACCTGGCCACTCACTGTCAGGGCTGATAAGGTTCCTACCTGTGTAATATTAGGTTGTGTCGCTGTATTGAGTACACCACTGATCGAAGTGCCTGTAATG